>NZ_KI914948.1:20983-26735 GCF_000520575.1 Arthrobacter sp. I3 | reverse complement strand
TGGCCGGCGAGATCGTCGCGCCGAACCCCGGCGGGGCCGACGTCGAACGCCTGCAGCCAGGTGGCGATCCCGGCGAGCGGCTTGGGGTTGAGCGTGTAATACCGCTTCTGGCCCTGGGCGCGCATGCTCACCAGGTCCGCTTCGCGGAGGACTTTGAGATGCTTGGAAATGGTGGGCTGGCTTGCTTCAAGCTCCTGGACCAGTTCCCCCACCGCTTTGTCCCCCTTGCGGAGGGCTATCAGAATGTCACGCCTGGTTGCCTCAGCAATGACGGCAAATACGTCGTCTGTCACCATGCCCTCCACACTAGCGACATATACGCCAGATGGCATCCACGAATTGTTCCGGTGGTGCAAGCCCCCAAGCCCGGCCCCGATTCAGTCGAACCAGGGATCCAGTCCGTGCAGGGGAAACACTTCCTTGCGGGTGGCCATGATGGTGCGGTCCACCTCGTCGTTGGGGTCGAAACCCACTTCCCAGGACCGCCACCAGAGGTCCACGTCGTCGCCCATCATCTCGGGGGGCTCCACGCCGAACCTGGCGCCGTACTTGTCTCTGACGTAGTTGCGCCAGTCCTCCGGAACCGGGGTCCGCAGCGGCACCGGGCGGCCGGCGGCGATGGCTATGAGGTGGCTCCAGGACCGCGGCACCACGCTGACCACGTTGTAGCCGCCGCCCCCGGTGGAAATCCACCGGTTCTCGCAGTAGCGCGCGGCGAGGTTGCCGATCGCCGTGGCGGCCTCGCGCTGGCCGTCCACACTGATGTTCAGGTGCGTGAGCGGGTCAAGCCGGTGCGAGTCGCAGCCGTGCTGGCTGACGATCACTTCCGGTTCGAACGCGCCAATGAGCTGGGGCACGACGGCGTGGAAGGCCCGCAGCCACCCGGCGTCAACGGTGCCGGCCGGGAGGGCGACGTTCACGGCGCTGCCCTGCGCGTTCGGTCCGCCGATCTCGTTGGCAAACCCGGTGCCCGGGAAGAGAGTCAGTCCGGATTCGTGCAGCGAAATGGTCAGGACGCGCGGATCGTCCCAGAAGATGCTTTGCGTGCCGTCGCCGTGGTGCGCATCGACGTCGACGTAGGCCACCCGCCGGACGCCGCCGTCGAGGAGCCGCTGGACCGCGAGGGCGGCGTCGTTGTAGATGCAAAAACCGCTCGCGCGCTCCCGGGAGGCGTGGTGCATTCCGCCGCCGAAGTTCACGGCCCGCACGGCGCTGCCGTCCAGGACAGCTGCGGCCGCCAGCAGGGAGCCGCCGGCCAGCCGGGCGCTGGCTTCGTGCATGCCGGCAAAGGCGGGGTCGTCCTCGGTTCCGAGACCCCTGGCGTGGTCGGAGGTGTCCGGGTTTGCGCTCACGCGCCGCACGGCGGCCACAAACTCCGGGCTGTGGACCGCGCACAGCTCCGCGTCGGTGGCGACGTCCGGAGCCGCTACCGTGACATGGTCCAGATCCAGCAGTCCAAGGCTGCCGGCCAGCTTCGCTGTGAGCTCCATGCGCTCCGGCGCCATCGGGTGGGAGTGGCCAAAGTTGTAGTCAGTCATGGCTGGGGCCCACACCACCGTCGTTGGCAGCGCGGTCTGAGCGAGTCCGGGCAGGAATGTCATCAAACACAGGCTACCCGAGCGGTCCCCGGCTTCCCGCGCGCGCACGGGCGTTCCCCCGGCCATTACCCGGTGTTTAGTGGTTTACTACTTGGGGAAGAAGTTTCAACCGAGGAAGAACATGACGCAAAGCCAGTCGAGGTCCACGAGCCCGGCCAGCTGGCAGCCAGGCATGCCGGAGCGGGAAGGCCTGTGGATCTTCACACGCCTGCGCGACTTCATTGACAGCATCGCGAACAGCTCGCCCGCCCGCCTGGCGCTCTCGGCGTTCGGCGTCGTGATCCTGGTCTTCACCGCTTTGCTCTCGCTGCCCTTAGCTTCCGCGACGGGACAGGTCACACCGCTGCATCAGGCGTTCTTCACCGCGTCGTCAGCTGTCTGCGTCACGGGCCTGACCGTGGTCTCCACGGCTGTGCACTGGTCCTTCTTCGGCCAGCTCGTGATCCTGGTCGGCATTTTCGTGGGCGGCTTGGGCACCTTGACCCTCGCGTCGCTGCTGGCGCTCATGGTGAGCAAGAGACTTGGTGTCCGCGGCAAGCTGATCGCCCAAGAGGCCATGAACGCCGGCCGGCTCGGCGAAGTCGGCACGCTGCTCCGGATCGTAATCGTGACCTCCGTCGTGATCGAGGCGGCCCTGGCCGTGACCCTGATCCCCCGCTTCCTGCTCCTTGGGGAGAGTTTCCCGCAGGCCCTCTGGCACGGGGTCTTCTACGCCATTTCATCGTTCAACAACGCCGGTTTCACGCCGCATTCGGACGGAATCGTCCCCTACGAAACCGATCTCTGGATCCTGGTCCCGCTCATGCTCGGCGTGTTCCTGGGCAGCCTGGGCTTCCCTGTGGTCATGGTGCTGCACCAGAACGGGCTGCGGTGGAAGAAATGGAACCTCCACACCAAGCTGACCATCCAGGTGTCCTTCATACTCCTGGCCGCCGGCACGGTCCTGTGGGGCTTCCTGGAGTGGGACAACCTGCGCACCATCGGGGACATGGACCTCGGCGACAAGATCACGCATGCGCTCTTTGCCTCAGTCATGTTGCGCTCCGGCGGCTTCAACCTCGTGGACCAGAACCACATGGAGTCCACCACCATGTTGCTCTCCGATGCCCTCATGTTCGCCGGCGGAGGTTCCGCATCCACGGCCGGCGGCATCAAGGTCACCACCATCGCCGTGATGTTCCTGGCGATCACCGCCGAGGCCCGCGGCGACGCGGACGTGAAAATCTACGGCCGCACCATCCCCGAGGGCACCATGCGCGTGGCCATCTCGGTGATCGTCGCCGGCGCCACCCTCGTCTCGGTCTCGGCCCTCCTGCTCCTGCACATCAGCCATGCCTCCCTGGACCGGGTCCTGTTTGAAACCATTTCCGCCTTCGCCACGGTGGGCCTCAGCACCAACCTCAGTGCAGAGTTGCCGCCGGAGGGGGTTTACGTCCTCGCTTTGCTCATGTTTGCCGGGCGCGTCGGGACGGTCACCCTTGCCGCCGGCCTGGCCCTGCGCCAGCGCAGCCAGCTGTACCACTACCCGGAAGAGAGACCGATCATTGGCTAGTTCCTCAGGCGCCGTCAACCGCCCCGCCCACAATGCCCCCGTGCTGGTGATCGGGCTGGGCCGTTTTGGTGCATCCACCGCAGAACAGCTGGTCAAACAGGGCCGGGAGGTCCTGGCCATCGAACGCGACCGCAGCCTCGTCCAGAAGTGGGCGAGCGTCCTGACGCACGTGGTGGAAGCCGACGCCACCAACATCGATGCCCTCCGCCAGCTCGGCGCCCAGGAATTCAGTTCCGCCGTCGTGGGCGTGGGCACCTCGATCGAATCCTCGGTGCTGATCACCGTCAACCTCGTGGACCTCGGAATCGAACACCTCTGGGTCAAGGCGATCACGCCCTCGCACGGCAAGATCCTCACCCGCATCGGCGCCAACCACGTCATCTACCCGGAGGCCGACGCCGGCGTCCGTGCCGCGCACCTGGTCTCCGGGCGCATGCTGGACTTCATCGAGTTTGACGACGACTTCGCGATCGTCAAGATGTACCCGCCGCGCGAAACCGTGGGCTTCACCCTCGATGAGTCCAAGGTCCGGTCCAAGTACGGCGTCACGATCGTGGGCGTGAAGTCCCCGGGCGAGGACTTCACCTACGCGCGGCCGGAAACCAAGGTTTCCTCGCGGGACATGCTCATCGTTTCGGGCCACGTGGACCTGCTCGAACGGTTCGCTGCCCGCCCCTAGGCCACAACCGGAGCCTGCGGAAACCGGAGCCGCGGCGGCCTCCGGTGTCCGCCCGGGCCGGCTCAGGCGAGCTGTCGGGTGATTTCTGCGGCGCGCTCAGCCGCCGCGCGGGCGCCGTCGGCAATGATGGCCGGCAGTCCGCGCTCGTCAAAGGTGGCGATGGCCCGTTCCGTGGTGCCGTTCGGGCTCGTGACCGCCTTGCGCAATGCGGCAGGATCCGCGCCGGGCTCAGCCAGCATGAAGCCCGCCCCGGCGACGGTCTCGCGGGCCAGCAACAGCGACAGCTCCGGGTCCAGGCCCAGTCGTGCCCCGGCCTCGGCCATGGCCTCCGCCAGGTAGAAGGCGTAGGCCGGGCCCGAGCCGCTGATCGCGGAGAGGGCGTCCACCTGCTCTTCCGGGATCTCCACGACGGTGCCGGCGGCGGCGAGGATGTCCTTGGCGCGCTGGAGCTGCCCGGCGGAGCAGCTGGTCCCGGGCGAGACGGAGACGACGCCGCGGCCCAGCTTCGCCGGTGTGTTCGGCATCGTGCGGATGACGGGCTGGCCGGCCGGCAGCGCCGCCTCCAGCTGCTCCAGTGACACGGCGGCCGCAACGCTGATGACGATCGTTCCGGGTGAAAGGGATCCGCTGATTTCCCGGGCCAGGTCCGCGATCCCCACGGGTTTGACGCCCAGGATCACGACGGCGGAGCCGGTGGCGGCCTGTTTATTGTTGTCGGGCTCTTCTTCGCCCGCGATGGCGGTGATCCCGTGGTGGCGCTGGGCCAGCTCGGCCGCGCGCCCGGCCCGGCGGACGGTCGCGACAATGTCGCCCGGGTCGACGCCGCCGTCGATCAGCCCCGCCATAATTGCCTCGTTCATTGACCCACAGCCCAGGAATGCGATTCGGTTGCTCATGTCCCCATCATTGCAGTCTGACGTGATTCCCAGCCAGCTCCCACCTTCAGCGCAGTCAGCGCACAACTTTGGAACCTAACGTTGTAACTACCTCATTGAGGGTGCGAGTGATGCAGCAGGCATGCGGATGCCTGCGCGGCACCGGTGGTTGCAGCGGGTTTTCCCATTTTCCCGCAGCGTACCGCCGGTGCCTTTGCCGTTTAAAGCCCCTGCGGCGGAGCCGGCCACCACCCGGCGGGCGCCGTCGGATTGCCAGCGAACACACAGGGAAAACTCGCTGCGCACCCATGATCGGCCATTACCTTTGAAAGTGCCTCAACAGGTGCGAGTGATGATAGCCGGTTCCCCCGGAGCCGGCGGTGCGCCGGGCGATTTGCAGCAGAGTTCCCCCAAGTCCTGCTCCAGATCGCCCGGCCCTACTCTTTTAACCGGCGTGAACGGGCCCGTCACGGGGCGCGGCCCGGCCCAGGTTTCTAACCGTCTGCTTTCTAACCGTCTGCGGCCCCGCCGAACACCGGGCTGCGGAGCTTGCCTTCCAGGAACCGGCGTTCCGCCGCGCTGCCGGCAAGCGCCAGCGCCCGCCTGTAGCCTTCGGCGGCCTCCGGATAGCGGCGCAGGCGCACCAGGAAGTCTGCGCGGACGGCGTGGAAGAGGTAGTAGTTGTCCAGTCCCAGGCCCTCGACCGCCGCCAGCCCGGCAACGGGCCCGCGGAGCTCTGCCAGGGCCACGGCGCGGTTCAGCGCCACGACAGGACCCGGCGCGACGGCCAGGAGCTGGTCATACAGCTGCAGGATCTGCGCCCAGTCGGTGTCCCCGGCGGTCGCGGCGTCGCTGTGGACGGCGTTGATCGCCGCCTGGAGCTGATACGGTCCGGGCCGGTTCCGGCGCAGGCACCGGCGCACCAGCTCACGGCCTTCGGCGGCCAGGGCGCCGTGCCAGAGCCCCCGGTCCTGGGCCGCGAGCAGCACCAGTCCCCCGTCGGGCGTGAATCGCGCGGCGCGGCGGGACTCGATGAGCAGCATCAGCG
>NZ_KI914948.1:4641-20883 GCF_000520575.1 Arthrobacter sp. I3 | reverse complement strand
CAGCGCCAGCAGTCCCGCCGCTTCCGGCTCGTCCGGCATCAGCGACGCCAACAACCTGCCGAGCCGGATGGCTTCCGTGCAGAGCTCCTCACGTTCCGGACCGTCGGCGGGGCCCGCGGTGTAGCCCTCGTTGAAGATGAGGTAGACCACCGCCAGCACCGATTGCAGCCGTTCGGGCAGGTCGGCGCCCTGCGGGACCCGGTAGGGGACTTTGGCATCCCGGATTTTCGCTTTGGCCCGGACCAGCCGCTGCGCCATGGTCGCTTCCGGGACCAGGAAGGCCCTGGCGATTTCCGCCGTCGTCAATCCACCCAGAAGCCGCAGCGTCAGCGCCACCTGGGCGGACCCGGCCAGGGCAGGATGGCAGCACGTGAAAATCAGCCGCAAAGTATCGTCGTCCACGTCCTCGACCCCTGACTGCTCCGCCAGGAACTGCTCTTCGGCGGCCGGCGCGGGTCCGGCCCCGGACCGCGCCGCCGCGAGCAGGGCCGCCTGTGCGTGCTTGTCCTCGCGTGAGGCTTCCCGCCGCAGCCGGTCAATCGCCCGGTGCCGTGCCGTCGTGATGATCCAGCCAGCCGGGCTGGGCGGGACGCCGGCCGAGGGCCAGTGCTGGACCGCCGCGGTAAAGGCATCCTGGACGGCGTCCTCGGCAATATCGATGTTCCCGCACGTCCGCGTCAGAACGGCTACGGCGCGGCCGTACTCGCGCCGGAACACCCGGGCGATGTCCGCCTCGGTCGCTGCCTCATCTCCACGGCGCTCACCCACACCAGCACCCCCGACCCGGCGGCTAGTGCTGGAACGGACGGACTTCAACGGGAAGTGTGGTGGCGCCGGCCAGCTTCCTTGCCCAGCCAAGGGCCGCGTCCAGATCCTCGGCCTCGATCACGGTGAATCCGCCGAGGTGCTCCTTGCCTTCGGTGAACGGCCCGTCGGTCACCAGGATCTCGCCACCGTTGGGCCGCAGGACTGTCGCGGACTCCGCCGGGTGGAGACCCGCGGCGAACACCCAGGCCCCCGCCGCCTGCATTTCATGGTTCAGGGCCGCCAGGTCACGCATGATGGGTTCGAGGAACTCAGGGTCCGGGGCGGGGCCGTCCGGCTGGTAAATGCTGAGCAGGTACTGCGTCATTTCGGGTGCCTCCTTGTCGAATCAGCCGGCGCCGTGCCGGCCTCTCAGCAATTACACGATCGAGGACGCTCCGGATCGACACAGCCGCGACACCCGCCACTGGCCCAAGCCGTCTCAGAGAGCCTTTTCCGGCGATTGGAGCCGCGCCGGCGGTTGCTCTGCCACATGCGGCGCGGGATCGATCGGCCCCTCAAACACCAGCTGGTCCAGGCGGCGGAGGATGAGTCCCTCACGCAGGGCCCACGGGCAGGTCACCATGCTGTCGAACTTGAACATTTCCAGTGCCGCTTCCGCGACGAGGGCGCCGGCGAGGACCTGCGGCGCGCGGGCCTCGGAGACGCCGGGCAGGTGGAGCCTGTCCCCTATCTCCATGGCCGAGATCCGCTGCGCCCAGAGCCCGAGGTCGAGGGCCAGCAGCTCCCGCTTGACGTAGGGCCCGGCGCCGCTGGGGGCGGCCCCGGCAATCCTGGCGAGGGACCGGAAAGTTTTGGACGTGCCCGCGACGAGGTTGGGCGGGCCCAGCTTCTCGAATTTGCGCACCGCGGGTTTGAGCGTGGAGCGGATGTAGCGGCGCAGCTCCTTGATGCTCTTGGCCGAGGGCGGGTCCTCGGGCAGCCAGTCGCGCGTCAGCCGGCTGGCACCGAGCGGAACGGACATTGCCAGCTCGGGCAGCTCGTCCTGTCCGAGGGCCATCTCGAAGGAGCCGCCGCCGATGTCCAGGTTCAGGATGGGCCCGGCACCCCAGCCGTACCAGCGCCGGACGGCGAAGAAGGTCATGGACGCCTCTTCGCTGCCCGTGAGCTCCCGGAGGGTAACGGTGGTTTCATGTTTGACGCGGGCCAGGACGTCAGCGCCGTTGGTGGCCTCGCGGATGGCCGAGGTGCAGAACGCGAGGAGGTCGTCGGCTTTGTGCTTGGCCGCGAATTCCCACGCCTCGAGGACGAACTCGACCAGTTCATGCTGCCCGTCGTCGTCGATGTTGCCGTCGTCGTCGAGGTACTGCACGAGCGACAGCCGCCGCTTATGCGAGGCGTAGGGCACCGGCCGGGCGCCGGGATGGGCGTCGACCAGCAGGAGATGGACAGTGTTGGACCCGATGTCGAGGACGCCTAGACGCATGCTGCCATTATTCCCCCCACGGAGCGGCCGGCCTAGCTGCGACAGCGGTATTCGCGAAGAATACCGCCGTCGCAGTCTGGCCGATTACGGGGCTATGCCGGGTCGGCAGTGCCGTCAGCGGGCTCGTCCGTTGGCTTGAAGTCGCGGCGGATGTTGGCCACGCCCTCCGGGTCGATTTCAAAGCCGTAGGCGGCGCCGGGGTTGATCACCATGCCGAGTTCGGCGCCGAGGTTGCCGATGATCGCGGCGCCCTGTGTGCCCAGCACGTTCGGGGCGGCAGCGAGATACTGCTCGGTGACGCGGCTCGGGTGCGAGAAAACGGCCAGGACTGGCTTGCCGGAGGAGTTGGCGAGGACCAGCGGCTCCACCTGCGAGTCGGGGCCCTCGAGGGCGTCGGAGCTGACCACATAGACCTCGTTGTTGAGGAAGGCCAGGATCACGTCCACCGGGTTGGCGTCCGGCTGCTCCCCCCGGGCGAGCTGCTCCTCGAGTTCGTTCAGCGGCTGGTTGTCCAGGTGTGCGGGCTGTTCAGTCATATTCCTACTCGATCACGTCCACGCCCGGTCCGCAAACGCGAAATCGCCGGAAACCTGCGGATTCGCCGGTAATTTCCGGCGAATCGGCAGGTTTCCGGCGATTTCGGCGTGCTGCCTACTTCTTGGCCGGGGCCTTCCGCGCGGGCGCCTTGCGGGCCGTCGTCGTGCGCTTGACCGGGCCCTTGGCCCGCTTCTCCGCGAGGAGTTCGACGGCGCGTTCCCGGGTCAGCTCCTCGATCGAGGTGGTGCGCGGCACCGTGATGTTGGTGATGCCGTCGGTGATGTACGGGCCGAACCGGCCTTCCTTCACCACGATGTTCTTCTCCGAGACCGGGTCGGGTCCGAATTCGGCCAGCGGCGGAACGGCGGCACGGGCGCCGCGCTGCTTGGGCTGCGAGTAGATCTCCAGCGCCGCCTCGAGCGTGATCGTGAAGATCTCCTCTTCGGAGCCGATGGAGCGGGAGTCCGTGCCCTTCTTCAGGTACGGGCCGAACCGGCCGTTCTGCACCGTGATCGGGTTGCCGTCGGCGTCCTGCCCAAGCACGCGGGGCAGGCTCATGAGCTGCAGCGCCTCGTCCAGCGTGATGCTGTCCACGCTCATGGACGCGAACAGGGACCCGGTGCGCGGCTTGGCCTTGACGGGCTTCTTCGGCGGCTTGGGCTTGCCGTTCTTGTAGTACTCAACGGGCTGGTTGGCCAGCTGTTCCTCGGTCATCTCCGGGATGATCTCGGTGACGTAGGCGCCGTAGCGGCCGTTCTTGGCCACGATCGTGTGCCCGGTGTGCGGGTCCGCGCCGAGGACGCGCTCCTCCGGGGCGGCGGTCTCCATGAGTTCAACGGCTTTGGCGGCCGTGAGCTCGTCCGGGGCCAGGTCCTCGGGGACGTTGGCGCGGGCCGCCTCAACCACCTCGCCGGTCTCGGGATCCACCGTCGCGGTGGAGCTTTCCAGGTACGGGCCGAACTTGCCGACCCGAAGGGTGATCGCGTCCGTGATCGGGATGGAGTTGATCTCGCGGGCATCGATCTCGCCGAGGTTGTTCACGATGCTCAGCAGACCGGGCTCGGAGTCCTCACCGAAGTAGAAGTGCTTGAGCCACGCGGGTCCGGCCGCCTGGCCGTTGGCGATCTTGTCCAGGTCCGCTTCCATGTCGGCCGTGAACTCGTAGTCCACGTAGTCGTGGAAGTGCTGTTCGAGGAGCCGGATCACGGAGAACGCGATCCAGCTCGGGACCAGCGCGGAGCCCTGCTTCCGGACGTAGCCGCGGTCCTGGATCGTGGAGATGGTGGAGGCATAGGTCGACGGGCGGCCGATGCCCTTCTTTTCCAGCTCTGCAGTCAATGAGGCTTCGGTGTAGCGCGGCGGCGGCGAAGTCTCGTGGCCGACGGCGACAATGTCGCTGGCAGTGAGCGCGTCGTCCTTGGCCACGTTGGGCAGCCGGCGTGCTTCCTCGGACTCGTCGTCGCCGCGGCTTTCGTCCTTGCCTTCTTCGTAGGCGGCGAGGAAGCCGGGGAAGGTGATGACGGTGCCCGACGCCGAGAATTCGGCGTCGCGGCGGTCGGCCGGGTCGCCAACGGTGACGGCGCCGAGGCGGATCGTGGCGGTGGAGCCCTTGGCATCAGCCATCTGCGAGGCGACCGTGCGCTTCCAGATGAGCTCGTACAGGCGGAATTCGTCACCGGAGAGCTGCTGGGCCACCTGGGCCGGGGTGCGGAAGGAGTCGCCGGCGGGACGGATGGCCTCGTGGGCTTCCTGCGCGTTCGCTGCCTTGCCGCTGTAGACCCGCGGCGACTGCGGCACGTACTCGGGGCCGTACAGCTCGGAGGCCTGGCGCCGGGCGGCCGTGACGGCCTCGTTGCTCAGCGCGGACGAGTCCGTACGCATATAGGTGATGTAACCGTTTTCGTAGAGCCGCTGGGCCACCTGCATCGTGCTCTTCGAGGAGAAACGCAGCTTGCGGCCGGCCTCCTGCTGCAGGGTGGAGGTGGTGAACGGCGCCGCCGGGCGGCGGGTGTACGGCTTGGTGTCGACGGAGCGGACACGGAAGTCGGCGTCCTGCAGCCCCGCCGCGAGCGAGGTGGCGAGTTCCTCGTTGAGGTGGACGGCGTTGCGGGAGGTGAGCTCGCCGTTGTCGTTGAAGTCCCGGCCGCTGGCGACCTTGGCACCGTCGACGGCGGCGAGTTTGGCTTTGAAGGAGCCGGAACCGGCGCCGAACTGGCCGGTGAGGTCCCAGTAGGAGGCGGCCTTGAAGGCCATCCGCTCGCGTTCGCGATCCACCACCATGCGGGTGACGACGGACTGCACGCGGCCTGCGGAGAGGCCGCGGGCCACCTTGCGCCACAGCACCGGGGAGATCTCATAGCCGTAGAGCCGGTCCAGGACGCGCCGGGTCTCCTGGGCGTCGACCAGGTCCTGGTCGACATCGCGCAGGTTGTCCATGGCGCGGTGGATGGCTTCCTTGGTGATTTCACCGAAGGTCATCCGGTAGACGGGAACCTTGGGCTTGAGCACTTCCAGCAGGTGCCACGCGATGGCCTCGCCCTCGCGGTCCCCATCGGTTGCGAGATAGAGAGCATCGGCGTCTTTGAGCTGGGCCTTGAGCTCGGCGACCTTCTTCTTCTTGTCCGAGGACACCACGTAGTAAGGCTTGAAGTCGTTGTCGATGTCGACGGCGAACTTGCCCAGCGGGGTCTTCTTCAGTTCCGCGGGGAGCTCCGAGGGCTGCGGGAGGTCGCGGATGTGACCAATGGAGGCCTCCACTATGAAGCCTTCGCCGAGGTACTTGGCGATGGTCTTGCTCTTGGCGGGAGACTCCACAATCACGAGTTTCTTGCCGGTTTTGGCCTTGCTTGGCACGGTGCTCCTACAGAAAAAGGTGGCTCGGGCAGATGCGCCCATACCCGCCTAGTTCACCATATTTTGCAGAATCCCGCGCATCCGGCCGGAAATGACGGCCCGGCGGACGCGGCTTCCGGCCGCAATAGGGCCACGTGCCGGCCGGCCCCTGAGGGCGCCCCGGATGCGGTTCGGCGCCGTGCCCGCGACCGGTTCAGGCCCTCCCGGCGGCGGGCTCAGTCCTTGCCGGCGGCGGGCTTGCCGGCGGCGGCCTCAGTCCTTGCCGGCGGCGGGCTTGACGGGGGCGGGTTTGGCGGCGGCGGGTTTGGCGGCCGCCGGGCCGCGGTCGTCCGGAATCATCGACCACATCGTGGCCATACGTTCGGCACCTTCGGGCAGGTGGTCCGGATCCTCGAGTTCGTAGTCCCGCAGCAGGTCGAAGATCCGCCGCGTCAGTTCGGCGCGCTGGTCCGGCGTCAGGTACAGCAGATTGCTGGCCAGCACCACCGAGGACGGTCCGTCGGCGGTATCGCCGCTCTCGCGCCGGGCGTTGCGGGCCGTGGCGTAGGCACGGACCCGGCGGCGGTAGGCGTCGAGCTCGAGGTCCAGGACGGCGAGTTCGGGGCTGGCCACTCCCCCCAGCGAGTGGATGGTGAAATCTGTACCGGCGGCCTGCCAGCGCCGCTCCCGGGCATCCCCGGCGGTGGCGGCGGGAATCACGATGCCCCACTTCTGCAGTGCCCGCAGGTGGTAGCTCATGGCACTGGGAGTCAGCCCGGTCTGCGCGGCAAGCTCGGTGGCCGTCCGGCTCACCTGCGTGGAATACAGTTCGGAAATGACCTCCAGCCGGGCGGCGTGGGCCAAGGCACGGATCGCCTTCGGGTCGGTGATTTCCACTTGCTTCTCCGGACGGTGCCGGCGCCTGGTGGCCGGCGGAGCCATTGACTCCGCCGTCGGGGTTTCTGCGTTCACTCCTCCAGTGTATCCAGCCCCGCCAAACTATGAAAGAAATGCTTGACATTTGTTTTGCCGCCGGACTAGGTTCCTTTTTATGAAACAGACACTTCATAAATTGCCGGCATCCGCAACCGGCGTGCGGCCCCTGTGGCGCAACCGCGACTTCCTGATTGCCGGCACCGCCCGGTTCGTGGCGACGGCGGGGATGGGCGCCGTCGTCGTCAGCGTGATGCTGCATCTGCAGAACGCGGCCGCCGCCGGCGAAACTCCTGTCGCCGGGCCCTGGCTCGTGGCCGCGTACCTGCTCTGCTCAGCGCTGCCGCTGGTCCTCCTGGCCCCGTGGGCCGGCCGGCTCGCCGACACCATGGATTCGCGCACGCTGGCGACGGCGAGTTCGGCGGTCAGCGCCGCCGCCGTCGCCGGCATGGGGCTTGGCATGCAGTACCTGGAGAACTATCTGCCCGTGCTGTTTGCCATGACGTTCCTGCTCGACGCGGCCCAGTCCGTGGCCAGCCCCACCTGGCAGGCCCTGCTGCCGCGGATCGTCGGAGAGGACCGCACGCCCCGGGCCATGGGGACCATGCAGGCGACCATCATGATCGCGGGGATGGCAGGACCCGCCGCGGGCGGCCTGCTCAGCGGCTGGGGCGGGACCGGGCTGGTGTTCACCGTGGCCAGCGGCTGCTACGTCGCCATGGGGCTGGGCGCGCTGCTGATCCGCACCCGCCGCGGCACGGCGGCCGAACGTGCCGGCCAGGCGAAGCCCGCGCTGCTGGACGGGCTGCGCCTGATCCGCCGGGACAGCCTGGTCTGGGCCCTGGTCCTGGGGGCGATGTTCTTCATCGTCGTCGGCGAAGCCACCAATGTGCTCGAGGTGTTCCTGGCCCGCAACGAACTTGGCGCCACCGAAATCCAGTACGGCCTCCTGTCCGCAGCCTTCGGCCTCGGCATGGCGGCCGGGGCCGCGATGGCCGGCAGGATCAGGACGCCGCGGGTCCGTCTGCGCGTGCTGCTGGCCGCCATGACCGGAGCCTCGGCGTGCCTGGTCCTCACCGGGATGGTCCCGAGCGTGGAACTGCTTTTTGTGGCCTACACAGGGACGGGAGTGGCCTGCGGCGTCCTGAACGCCTGTTTCGGGGCGATCGCGATCCTGCGGATTCCGGAAAGCGGGCGCGGCCAGGCGATGGCGATTGTCGGCGGGATGACGCGTGCCGTCTCCATTGGCGCGCTGGCCCTGGGCGGTCTCCTGGGCGCCCTGGTGCCGGTCCGCGTCAGCTTCGTGCTCACCGGCGCCGTCGGGGCCATGGTGGCCCTCGCCCTCACGGCGTACGTCCTGCCGCGGTTCGGCCGGGAGGACTCCGCCGCCAACACTCCTGCCGCGGCCAAGGCGGCGGCGGAACCGCCGTTGGCGGGCGCGGCCGCGACGGTATCAGGCAGGCAGCAGGAAGCCGTCGCGGACGAGGTTCCCGACTTCCTCGAGCAGGCCGGCGCGGAACTCCGCGCTGTCAAACCCCTCGTAGCCGCCCAGCAGCGCCTCGAGGGCGCCGATGATCTGCCCGACGGACAGGTCGCCGTCGCACGCTGAGACCAGGCCCGCCAGCTCGGTACTGAGCAGGTTGGTGCGGCGCAGCCCGGCACCCTGCCGCAGCAGGATGACGCCGGGGTGTTCCGCACCGGGGCGCTGGTGCCGTTCTTCGGTGACGTCCTCCGCGACCAGCAGGTGGGCGGCGGCCAGATCATGGCCGGCCAGCCAGTCGGCACGCTCGACCGCGGCGCCCAGGTGTGGCCCTACCGGCTGTTCGATCGGGTAGGTGATCTCCTCGAAGCGCGACAGCACCCGCCGGGCGCCGTCGGCAGGCCTCCGCAGCCAGATCATGCCGAAGCCGATTCCGGCCACATCGCGCGAGGCGAAGTCGTCCAGGTAGGCCGCATACGAGTCCTCGTAGAGCCGGCGGTCGCGGCTTTCCGAGGCGTCCTGCAGCCAGGTCTCGGCGTACTGCTCGGGGCCCACCTGCTCGCGCTGGATGAACCAGACGTCGGTGGCCGGGCCGGCCCAGCTCTGGGGCCGGTCCGCCCAGCCGGCGCTGGCCGTGATCTCCCAGTTGCCCAGAAGCTGGGCCGTTCCGCCCGGGGCAAGGACCGAGGCCAGTGCGCCGACCAGCGAGGATACAATCTCGTCCCCCGGCAGGCCGCCGTCGCGGTACGTGAACTGGTCCGTGGCGGTCTCGCCCAGGCTGCGGGGGGTGATGACGAACGGCGGGTTGGAAACCACCAGTTCGAACTCCTGCCCCGCGACCGGGTCCAGCAGGGATCCGAGCCTCAGGCTGACGCGGGCGTCAAGGTCGGCCGGGTTCAGGTGCAGATCGGCGGCGTTGAGCAGCAGGTTGAACCGGGTAAACGCCAAGGCGCGTTCGGAGATGTCCGTGGCGGTCACGTGCTCGGCGTGGTGCAGCAGGTGGAAGGTCTGGATGCCGCAGCCGGTGCCGAGATCGAGGGCCCTGGCAACATGGCGGCGGGCGGTGACCTGGACCAGGGTGGTGGAGGCCTGCCCAATCCCCAGGACGTGGTCGTGACGAAGAACGCCGGCGCGCTGGTGGGCTGCGAGGTCGCTGGCCACCCAGAGGTCTGCTCCGCCGGCACTGGTCCCGTCTTCCCCCACGGTCGGGTCCCAGCCGTACGGCCTGAGGTCGACCCTGGCCTGGACCAGGTCCCGGCCCGCAGGCTCCACGAGCCCAAGTTCCATCAGCCCCTTGGTACGGATCCCGGGGAGGGCGGCGTCGAGCGTCTCCGCGCGCTGCGGTTCGGACAGAAGCCAGAGACGCACGACGCCGGCGAGCGCCGCCGTCGCCGGCTTCCCGAGGGAACGCGCGGTGACGATCAGGGCCGGGATGAGCTGGTCCCGGCCCAGGGCCGAGTGCGCGGCCTCGCCGAGCAGCTCCGCAACCCCGTCCACGGTGTAGCCAATCGCACGCAGGTCCGCGGCCAGGGCCTCGAGCAGGCCGGGGAGGTCGCTGCGCGGAGCGTCCGGGGTGTTGCCGGCCGTGAACGGGGCTGCGGGAGCCTGCGTAGAACGAGAGGGTGCGGCGGGGCCTTGCGCTGAGGAAGTCACCGGACAAGTTTAGTCCCGGGGCCGGGCACGGGCGTGGGACCTGGGTTGGCCCCCGTCAGCGCCGGGGCTGGGGCTGGGGCGTGCGGGTCCGGCTAGAGCTCGTTCCCGGCATAGATCTTCAGCGCGTCCCGGACGAAGGCGGCGCCGTCGGCACCGCCGTAGTTGGCGGCGAACCTGGGATCGGCCACGTACATCTCGCCGAGCCCCGTCACGTACCCCTTGAGGCCGCCACGTGCCGCCGAGCTGCCGCCCGCTGCGGGTGACGCCGGTGTGCCGGGGATTCCCCTGAGCCATTCGACGTGGCGCCGGGCCAGGTCCTGCGCCTGCGCGCTGTCCGCCGGGGCTCCCGACGCCGCAGCAGCCGTCCACTCGGCACCGAGCTGCCGGGACTGTTCCGTCCAGGCAGCCTTCTCCCCGGCCCCCATGCTGCGCCACCAGGCGTCGGACTTTGCATAGGCGTCCTTGCCCCACCGCTGCTGGACTTCCTCCTGATACTTGGTGTGGTCGAAACCGTCGAACATTTCCTCCGCCATGATCTTTCCTCCCGTTTGCAATGCCTCAATGGTGTGACGGACCGCGGCAATCTGCCGCCCCAGCCTGTCCTGTTCCTGCAGCAGCCACGCCAGGTGCCGGCCAAGTGCATGCTCCGCGTCCGCCTCGTTGCCGAGCACGTCCGCGATCGCCGGCAGCCCGAGCCCCAGGTCGCGCAGGAGCAGGATCCGCTGCAGACGGACCAGGGATTCCTGGCCGTAGTACCGGTAGCCGTTGTTGCCGGTGCGGCTCGGCCTGAGCAGGCCAATGTCGTCGTAGTGACGCAAAGTCCGGCCGGTGGTGCCGGCCAACTTCGCGATCTGCTGAACGGACCAGTCCATGCCTCCACCCTTCTGCTCCTTCGAGGCCCGCGTGCCCTGGACCTCCGCTGTGACCGTGCCGACCGGCCTCTGTCGGCCATCGCTTCGACTCTAAACTTTGACGCAGCGTCAAAGTCAAGGGCCCGCAGGGAGAGGGCGCCCGGGACGTCGGCGCGGCCGGCGGGGAGCCTGCGAGACGGTAAGTTTGAGGCATGGTTTTCCCTTCCTCCCACGTCCCGGCTGCCCCTCTGGCCCGGCGGACGCTCAGCGGCGTGGCCGCCGCCGTCGTCGTACTGGCTGCAGCGGCATGTTCCCCGGCCGGTTCGATTGAGGGCGCCGATGTCCCGGCGTGGCAGGCCACCGCGCTGCCCTCCGCCCCGGGAACAGTGCTGGAGGATGCCGGCAAAATCCTGAACCGGGATCCGATCGTCCGGACCGCGTCCGGCGTGCCTGCCGGCACCTACACCTTGACCATGACCTGCGACGGCGGCGGGAAGGCGTTCTTCGCCGTCAGCCTGGACGGCAGCCAGCTCGCCGAAGCCGGAGCCGCCTGCAACGGCAGCCGCGAAACCGCCCGCATCAAAGTGCCCGCCGCGGGCAAGGTCACGCTCAGCACGTCCAGTGTGGATGCCCCGCTTCTCTACGCGTACCACCTGGCCTCGTCCGAGTAGCATCCGCCGCAGCCCGGTCCGCGGCGACCTGCCCGGCGCCCCCTAAAGGCCTGTCCGACCCGGACCTTTGGCCTCTGGCGTTTGATTCCGGGCCGCCCTAATCTCAAAGTATGCCAACTGTGCCGGCGAGCAAGGTGCCGCGACGGCGCACCCCGGCGGCCGCCGTGGTGCTTTCAGTTGCGGTATTTCTCGGCACGGTCCTGTCCGGTTGCGCCTATGAATACAGCGCCGACCACTGGGACGATGAATCGACCTCGGCTGCCGCCCCGCCGACCACTGACGCGGCCCTGCCCCAGGACCCCCATCTCAACGAGCCGGTGACGGGCGAGGAACTGGATAACTGGGTCGACACCGTACTGCCCGACGCCGAGGGACAGGTCTTCCAGACGGGTTTTGGGACGCTGGAGGCCGACGAGGAGCGCAAAGAGACTACAGCCCAGCTGCCCAAGGGTACTTACGCCCTGACCCTCGCCTGCCGGAGCACCCGCCGCGTGTCCTTTTCCATCGAGAACGGTGAAAACGAACTCGTGGACCTGAGTCTCCGGTGCGGGACGTCCAGGGTGAACGTGGTGCAACTGGCCGCAGAGGCGTCGCTCTCCATCAATGTGGATGCGAACGCACCGGCAAACTTTGCGTACCGGGTGAGCCGCATCTGAGGGTTCCCGGCCGGCCAAATGTCCGGTTCGTGCCTCAGGCGGCGCAGCCCTCGGGGCACCGCAGGGTGTCAGGGCTCGCGGCGCACCCGGCGCAATAGAGCGTCAGGGTCCGGCAGGACGGATTCGAGCAGTTTTCGAACTTGCTCGTAGGTGCCGAGCAGCGGACACACTCGCCGATCGTCTTGGCATCCCCGCTGAACTCAACGTGCATGCGCTTGTCGAACACATACAGGGAGCCCTCCCACAGGCCCTGGTCCTTGAAGGCCTCGCCGTAGCGGACAATGCCGCCGTCAAGCTGGTAGACCTCCTTGAACCCGCGGTTCACCATGAGGCTCGACAGCACCTCGCAGCGGATGCCGCCGGTGCAGTAGGTGACAACCGGCTTGTCCTTGAGGGCGTCGTATTTGCCGGAGTCGAGTTCCTTAATGAAGTCGTGGGTGGTGGCGACATCGGGAACGACGGCGTCCTTGAACTTGCCGATCTGGGCCTCGAACCCGTTCCGGCCGTCGAAAAACACGACTTCGTCGCCCTGCTGTTTCTTCGCTTCTATGAGTTCGTGGAGTTCCTCGGGTTTGAGGTGGGTTCCGCCGCCCACCACTCCGCCGGCATCGACTTTGAGTTCGCCCGGGGCGCCGAAGGAAACGATTTCGTCCCGCACCTTGACGCTGAGCCGCGGGAAGTCCGCCGCGCCGCCATCGGACCACTTCACGTCGATGCCCTGGAAGCCCTTGTACTCGCGCGTGGTTTTGACGTACTGCTTCACGGCGTTCAGTTCTCCGCCGACCGTGGCGTTGATGCCGTCCTTGGAAAGGATGATGCGGCCGGTTAGTCCGAGTTTTTCGCACAGGGCGCGCTGCCAGAGCCGGACGGCGTCCGGGTCAGGCAGGGGGGTAAATCCGTAAAAGAGCACAATCCTGTTTAAAGCCACGCTTTTAAGGGTACTGGCTGGGGCGGGCGGCCGGGCGACAGTCACAATTGGATAAGCAAGCGGCTTCCCCCGACCCGGCCCCTGTTGCTTGTGGCACTGCTGGAATACGCTCATCACATGAGTCTTGACGCCATGGTTGAAGACACCACTCACCTGCTGGAAATCTGGGTTGCCGGATGGGCCGGCTGCCGCGGATATGAGACGCGCAGGGAGGGCAGGTTCCCCGCGGCCTTTCGCGGTGACACCACCCACGAATGGGAGTACTTCGCCTTCGATCCGTCCGACGCGGAGTTCGAGGCGCTGGCGGCAAAGACGGCCGAAGCGCCGGCCCGGGTCCTCACCATCCTCACCAACGATGCGGCCCGATACACCATGCTGGGACAGCGGAACGGCCTGCATGTCACCTCGGCCTCCCAAACCATGATGATCGTGGACATGGAGACCCAGGATTCGGAGGACCCCTGGCTTTCGGACGACGACCTCAAGCTCGAGACGTCCCGGACCGACGGCGTCCACCACGCGGTGGTCAGCGCCGGCGAGGACGTCGCCGCGAGCGGACGCGTGTTTGTGGTGGGGCATACCGCCATCTTCGACAACATCGTGACGTCAGAGGCCTACCAGCGGCGGGGGCTGGGCAGCTTCATCATGAAGGCCCTGGCAGCCCAGGCGTTTGAACACGACGTCGACTCCGGGCTGCTGCTCGCCTCGCTGGACGGCCAAAAACTCTATTCGCACCTCGGCTGGCGCGAGGTGTGCCACGTCCTGATGTTGTCGACGTCCGACGAAGGGGCCGACCTGTCCGTGGGCTGAGCCGCCGCGCCGGCCGTCCGGCGGGCCTGCGCCCGGGGCAACGCGTGTGCCGGGCCGAGCCGCAGCGCCAAAGCCGCAGCGCCTGCCGGGCTGTGTGCCGGGGTGCGTGCCGGGCGGGGGCGATTTGAGGGCGGATGAAAGAATATGTGAGTGAACCCGCATGAGTCCTTGATTCCGTTGCTGGGCCGAGGTCCGGACCCGGAACAGCTGCGTCATGTGCGGACGATCCCCGCCCGCCGGGCCGTCAATGCGCCGTGGCCACAGTGGTCCCACCCGGATCTCGTGGCAGCCTACGGTTCCCTGGGCATCCACGAGCCCTACCTTCACCAGGTCCGGGCCGCCGAACTGGCCCACGGCGGAGAGAACGTGGTCATTGCCACCGGCACCGCGTCAGGAAAGTCCCTGGCGTATCAGCTGCCGGCCTTGGACGCGATCCACCGTTCCGAGCTCAGGGTCCTGTCCGATCCCGGGAAAATCCACGACGACGGGGCTGTGACCCTCTACCTGTCACCGACCAAGGCGCTCGCCGCCGACCAGCTGGCAGCGATCAGGGCACTAAAGCTCCCCACAGTCCGGGCCGAAACCTACGACGGCGACACCGATCCCGCGTCCCGGCGCTGGATCCGGGACCACGCGAACTTCATCCTCGCCAACCCGGACATGCTGCACTTCGGCATTCTCCCGAACCATGCCTGGTGGGCCAGGTTCTTCCGGCGCCTCCGCTACGTGATCGTGGACGAAGCCCACAGCTACCGCGGCGTCTTCGGCTCCCATGTGGCAAACCTCATGCGCCGGCTGCGTCGGATCTGTGCCTACTACAGCCCGGGCGGCTCGCATCCCGGACCGGTGTTCATCGCGGCGTCCGCCACGGCGTCTGAACCCGGGCAGTCCTTCGGCCGGCTGATCGGCGCACCCGTGCGGGCCGTTTCCGAAGACAGCTCGCCCCACGGCTCCACCACCGTGGCGTTTTGGGAGCCGGCACTGACCGAACTCCGGGGCGAAAACGGCGCCAAGGAGCGCCGGACGGCAGTCGCCGAGACCGCCGACCTGCTGGCCAACCTGGTGTCCTCCCGGACCAGGACCATTGCGTTCATCAAGTCCAGGCGCGGGGCAGAGTCGATTTCCTCCATCGCCAAACGCCTCCTCGACGAGGTGGATCCCAGCCTGCCGCAGCGTGTGGCCGCGTACCGCTCGGGCTACCTGCCGGAGGAGCGGCGGGCACTGGAAAAGGCGCTGCGCTCCGGTGAACTGTTGGGCGTCTCGAGCACGTCCGCGCTGGAGCTGGGCATTGACATTTCCGGTCTCGATGCAGTCCTGGTCGCAGGCTGGCCGGGCACCCGCGCGTCGTTGTTCCAGCAGATCGGCCGCGCGGGCCGCGCCGGCCAGGACGCGATCGCGGCCTTCGTGGCCAGCGACGACCCGCTGGACACCTACTTGGTGAACCACCCCGAGGCGATTTTCGACGTGTCGGTGGAGGCCACGGTCTTCGATCCCTCCAATCCTTACGTTCTGGGCCCGCACCTGTGCGCCGCCGCCGCGGAACTGCCCCTCGGGTTCGCCGAACTGGAGCTCTTCGGGGCCACCGCTGAGAAGCTGCTGGACCGCCTGGTCCTGCAGGGCTACCTGCGCAAACGGCCGGCAGGATGGTTTTGGACCCATCCGCAAAATGCCGCAGCCATGGTGAACCTCCGGGCCGACGGCGGAGGTCCGGTGAGCATAGTGGACGCGGAGACGGGTTCCTTGCTCGGCACCATGGATTCGCCGCAGACCCATTACCAGGCCCACACAGGGGCCATCTATGTCCACCAGGGCGACAGCTACGTGGTCGAAGACCTGAACGAGGACGATCACTGTGTGGTGGTGCGGCGGGCGAATCCGGACTACTACACGACCGCCCGGGACGTGACCCAGATCGAGGTCCTCGAAACGCAACGCACCACCCAATGGGGCGACGTGGCCGTGCATTTCGGCGATGTGAAAGTGACAACCCAGGTGGTCTCCTTCCAGCGCAAAGCGTTAATTTCGAACGAGATCCTCGGCGAAGAACCCTTGGAATTGGGCGCCAGGGACCTGTTTACCAAGGCGGTCTGGTTTGTCGTGGACAACCGCTCGCTGACCGGCGCGGGGCTGATCGAGGCACAGTTCCCCGGAGCGCTGCATGCTGCCGAGCACGCGGCCATCGGCCTCCTTCCGCTGGTGGCCTCCAGCGACCGCTGGGACATCGGCGGAGTGTCCACGGCCATCCACGCCGACACCGGAGTGCCCACCATCTTTGTCTACGACGGCCATCCCGGCGGCGCCGGCTTCGCTGAACGCGGCTACGACAAGGCGAGGTTGTGGCTGACCGCCACGCGCGACGCCATCAAGGCCTGCGAATGCGAGTCCGGCTGCCCCTCCTGCGTCCAGTCACCCAAGTGCGGCAACAAGAACAACCCGCTCGACAAGGACGCTGCCGTCACGCTGCTCGATGTGCTGCTCCACGACGCCACCGACCTCATGCATGCCGGCAATCCCGGCACAGCGGCCGCCGCGGCCCCGGACGATCAGCCCGCCCAGCCGCTCCGCGCCTGACCACGTCTCAGCGGCCGGTTCGTGGGCGGCGGCCGACAGGCAGGTTCGAGGGCGGCGGCAGGGCGGGTT
>NZ_KI914948.1:3913-4541 GCF_000520575.1 Arthrobacter sp. I3 | reverse complement strand
GGGGCGGCGGGGCGGTACGTTCGTGTGAGCCGGGCGTCGGCAGGGCGGCACGCCAGGCCTCAGACGGATGCGCGGCTTCTGGCGACCGCCGGAGTTGGTGCATCTTTCACGGTGCTGGCCCGTTCCCGGCCGCAGGGGGCGGTCCTGCCCTGGCCAGTCCCGTGGCCGCCCCGAGGAACGGTCCGGCACTGAACTCCGTGCGCACCTGAACGGTGTCGTCCGGTCCTTCAGCACAGGCAGCCAGGGTGGCGCTGTTCTTCAGCGCGACCTCTCGAGCCACAGCGCAGGGCTCGCCGGACGTGATGCCCCGCGCGGCATCCGCCGCAGCCAGCGCCGCCAGATCGGCGGCCGGCGTCGGCAGGGCGGCACGCCAGGCCTCAGACGGATGCGCGGCTTCTGGCGACCGCCGGAGTTGGTGCATCTTTCACGGTGCTGGCCCGTTCCCGGCCGCAGGGGGCGGTCCTGCCCTGGCCAGTCCCGTGGCCGCCCCGAGGAACGGTCCGGCACTGAACTCCGTGCGCACCTGAACGGTGTCGTCCGGTCCTTCAGCACAGGCAGCCAGGGTGGCGCTGTTCTTCAGCGCGACCTCTCGAGCCACAGCGCAGGGCTCGCCGGACGTGATGCCCCG
>NZ_KI914948.1:0-3813 GCF_000520575.1 Arthrobacter sp. I3 | reverse complement strand
CCGCCGCAGCCCTCGATGCCGCGACGGCCGATTCGGCCAAGAGAAGCAGCAGGGCCAACGCCATGATGACCACCAGCCCGAGTCCCAGGGCCAGGATGGTCCCCGACCCCCGCTCTGAAGACGTACACAGGTGCCGGGCGTGGGCAGGATCCGGGCCCCGGTGTCGCGGCCCGCGGGCACGTGCACGGACAGGTGCAGGCGCAGGCGCAGGCGCAGGTGCAGGCGCAGGTGCAGGTGCAGGTGCAGGTGACATCATGTGCCGCCCTGCCACGGGGAACGGGAGACGCCATGCAGTCCGGGCTCATCCAGCCCCGGCCGTTGTGCCGCGCCGGGGGCCTCCGCACGCGCCCACGCGCTGGCGCTGAGGGCCCAGGGAACCAGGGAGCCAACGGCCCCAGGGACGCGGCCGGAAACGGTGACCCTGTGCCACTCACCGTCGTGCGTCACCTCTGAGTCCGCCGTGTCGCCGGCGAGACGGCGGACAATCTCACCGACTTCGCCGGCCGCGGCTCCCCTCGCCACCGCCCGGGCACCGCCGCGGGCCGCTTCCTCAACGCGGAGCTGCGTCACCCCGGCCGCCGAACCCGCGAGCAGAAGGGAGAGCAGCAGAACGACCGAGGGCAGCGCGACGGCGAACTCAGCCGTGACGGCCCCGCGGCACTCCGCCGTTGGCGGCGACGCTCTCCGGCCGCCGCTCCCCCGGCGGCGCCAGAGTCCGTTCATGGCAACGTGAGCGCCGTCCGGATGAGGTTCAGGAGGAACCCGCGGACCTCATCGCTGCGCATGATGAACACGAGGACCCCGGCAAAGCCCACGGCGGCCAGCGTTGCGATGGCATATTCAGCGGTAGCCATTCCCGCCTGCGAGGCCGGCGGCCCTTTACGTCCCCGCGGTTGAACGGGAACAACCGAGCTGGCGCCGGGGTAGATCTCATAGACCTCCGCAACGCCGCCCTCCCCTGCTTTAATGCGACGTGCAGCGGGGGTGTCCTGATTTGTTGACATCTGCTTTCCTTCCACGGGACACCGGCGTGATCGCCGGCTGATTCGACTCTCCCGGCTTGCACGTCGCGCCATAAGCCCCGATGGCAGCTAAGTGGAAAACGTGCCCGAAGTTGCCGTCGTGGCGGCCTGTGGAGGAGAAGTGTCTGGCCCTTTCCGGGCGGCCAACGGACGTCCAACGCAGTGCCCGGCCCGCCGGCGTTTCGCCCGGACCGAGACAGGGCTGAACCCGAGGGGCTGCGGTCCGTACTGCGACGACAGCCTCTCGGGTTCAGTTGGTGCGGGTCACCCGCGCGTTCCTAGGGGAGGAAGTATCCCGCGAGGTCGGCGATGAGGTGTGAGGACCCCGATGAACGGTTGAACAACGTCACCTTTCCGTCTGAGCCGACGGGGACCGAGACCAGGTTCGCTACAGTCTGTCGGGCCGAGAAGTTCAGGTTGGACGCGTCCGGACGGGTCGAGCCGGACGGGTAGGCGGTGATGTAGCCGATGAACGGGGGCGCCACGACCGTCAGGTTGAAGACAGCCCCCAGGACGTTCGCGGGGATTCCCGTGGTTCCGGCAATCTGAAAGGACACTGTGGAGTCCGGGCGCACAGCCGCTGAGGGGCGGGTGTCGAGGATCCTGGATGGGCCCGTGGCCTTGAACGCACCGGTGGCCGTCGGCGTGCCGCCGAGGTAGTAGCCGGCAACGTCTGCGATCAGGTGCGAACGTCCGAAGGAACGATTGAGCAGCGTGACTCTTCCGTCTGCACCGATGGGGACCGTGACCAGGTTCGGCACTGTCTGCCCGGCATTGAAGTTGAGGTTGGACGCGTCCGGACGCTTCGAGCCCGAGGCATAGGCCGTAATGTATCCGATCCTTGTTGGCTCCGTCACGGTGAGGTTGAAGACCACGGCGGAGGCAGTTGTCGGTATGCCGTTGGTCCCCCTAACCAGCAGGGACACCGTGGCATCCCCTGCAAGCGCCGTCGTGGACCGGGTGTCCAGCAGCCGCTTTGGCGCGAGGCTTTGGAAGGCACCCGGCGTCGCCGGCGTCCCCGTGACGTAGTAGCCGGTGACATCGGCGATGAGGTGGGTTGTGCCGGAGGATCTGTTGAACAGCGCCACTTTTCCGTCCGCACCCACCTTGACCGTTACCAGGTTAGGCACGTTTTGGTTGGCACGGAAGTTCACATTGGATGCATCCGGCTTTGTTGTCCCGGAGGGGTAGGCGGTGATGTAACCAATGGATTTAGCCTCAGTGACGGTCAGGTTGAAGACGACCGCCGCGACATTTGCCGGGATCCCATTAGCCCCTGCAACCTGGAAGGAAACGGCTTTATCGGCACCCACCGGCACCGTTTTCCGGGTGTCGAGGAACCGTTGTGGGGCAATCGGGGCAAACGTTCCGGGCAGCTGGGCGGCTGCCTTGCCGGCCTTGATAACGACGTCGTCAATGAAGCTGTCGCCTGCCTGCCGCCGGTGTTCGGCACCGAGTTGCATCTTGGTGACCGCGGTAAAGCCCGTGGCGATCTGCTTGCTGGAATACAGGAGTTTGCCGTCGAAGATCACCTCGACCGTGGAGGAGGCCCCATTTGCGACGACGTGCGTGACGATATGGTGCCAAGTGCCGAGAGGGACATTGACTTTCATCGGGGTGTAGCGGAGGGTTCCGTCGGGCGCCGCGACCCGCAACCACATCGGGCCGACGCCGCCGTTGGATCGGTAGACGTCTATGAACCGGGTAGTCCCGTTGAAGAAGCGGAAGTACGGGACGTTGTTGCCGGCGACGCCCTCTTTGGTGATGTTGAACCAGCCGTCGGCATAGACCTCGTTGTTTCCGGCAGGAAGTGGTGCGGAAAAATTGGCCACCGACCCGGCATCCGTGGTGACGTGAACATAGGCTGAGCAACGGCCCGAGTGCTGCTGGGCCGAGGAGACAGCGGCCGTGCCTGTCCCGGCGGTGAATGCGGCGGCGAAGCCTGCGGTGGTGAGGCTTCCGGACTCGAAGTTCGTGGCAATCACCGTCTTGCCCGGGTATTGGTTCGTCGGTTGGGGTGCTCCCGGCTGACAGGTCGGTACTGCGGCGGACGCCGGACTGGCACCGACCGCCAAACCGGTCAACACTAGTAGGTTGAGCGCTGCAATCACGCCCACTTTATACAGTCGAATCATTGATCTGCCCCCCTGGCATGGCTCCCAGTTAGTACGAGACCCCGGATACCCCGGGATTCGAGGCGCCAAGGAGGTGCTGTGAGAAGTCGACGCACGAGACCGCTCATACTCCGACGGTGCCTGCCCCAAAGGTATCCCCCAGCAACTTGAATAAACCTTGGGCCCGGGGTGATCCCCGGGCTGCCGGCATCACGCCGGAAGCAGCCCGAGGAGCACGGGCACGACGCCGAGGCAGACGAACGCCGGCAGGGAGCACAGGCCCAGCGGCACCACGAGTTTCACCCCGAGCGCGGCCGCGCGCTGCTCGGCGGCTCTGTTGCGTTCGCGGCGAAGCCGGGCAGCCTGGGCATAGAGGAGCGCTGAGGAGGGGGCGCCGGTAAGCGCGGCGAAGGAAAGAGCGTCGCGCAGGGCCTGAAGTTGGGGCGCCCGGGCACCGGAGCTGCGCCATGCCGTGCCCCAGTCCGCACCGATTGCGAGGGCTGACACAACCGGCCGAAGCTGCCGCCCGAGTTCCGGTGGCATGAGGGCGGCCACGAGGTCGAGGGACCGGCCAAGTCCGGCTCCCGTATCCAGCATGGCGCCGATCAGTTCCAGCATCATGGCGGTGTCCCGCAGGCCCTGGAGGCCGTGCCGGCCGGCGTCGTGGACCGTCGGGC
>NZ_KI914947.1:11412-27490 GCF_000520575.1 Arthrobacter sp. I3 | reverse complement strand
GATGATCCGGTCCAAGGGCGAGGCCGGCACCGGGGACGTCTCCAACGCCACCACGCACATGCGCCAGATCCGTGCCGAGATCAAGAAGCTCGCCGGCATGGCCGAGGACGAGCTCTACGTCGCGGCCAAGGAGCTGCAGGCCCCGTACGAACTGGTCAAGGAAGTTGCCGCGACCGGCAAGCTCCCGGTGGTGCTGTTCACCGCCGGCGGCATCGCCACCCCGGCCGACGCCGCGATGATGATGCAGCTCGGCGCCGACGGCGTGTTCGTCGGCTCCGGCATCTTCAAGTCCGGCAACCCGGCCCAGCGTGCCGCCGCCGTCGTGAAGGCCACCACGTTCTACGACGACCCGGACGAGATCGCCAAGGCCTCCCGCGGCCTGGGCGAGGCCATGGTCGGCATCAACGTCGACGAGATCCCGCAGCCGCACCGCCTCGCCGAGCGCGGCTGGTAACGTTCGACTGCTTCTCCACAGACTCGGCGCCAGGGCGCCTCGTCCGTGGAGCCTCTGCAGTCTCTCTTATTAAGCCAAGAGAGTCGGGCGCAATTGTCGCCAAAGTATTAAGTACGACGCCGGGCGGTCACCTTCTTAGGTGGCCGCCCGGCGTCGCTTGTTTCCCCGTCGATTGCTCCGTAACCGCCCTTATGAGGCCTCAAAACGGCGGTTACGGAGCAATCGATGAAGGGTCAGTCGAGGCCGCGGCGCTTCAGCAGCGGCCCGAGATCCGAGTCCCGGCCGCGGAAGGCGCGGAAGGACTCCAGCGGGTCCCGGCTGTTGCCGCGGGAAAGCAGTTCGGCGCGGAAGAAATTGCCGTTGGCGCGGCTGAGGCCGCCGTTTTCCTTGAACCATTCCACGGTGTCAGCGTCCAGGACCTCGCTCCAGATATAGGAGTAGTAGCCGGCGGCATACCAGCCTCCCGCGAAGATGTGCTGGAAGTAGCCGGTCCGGTAGCGCGGCGGAATCAGGCTGTGCGCCACGCCGGCCGCGGCCAGCGCCTTCGCTTCAAACTCGACGGCGTCATCCGGGATGTCAGAGCCGTCCAGGACATGCCACGCCAGGTCCAGCAGGGCAGCGCCGAGGTATTCCGTGGTGCCGAAGCCTTCGCCCCAGAGCTGGGCGGCGTTGAGCTTGTCCACGGTCTCCTGCGGCAGGGGTTCGCCGGTGGCGTGGTGCCGGGCATAGTTGGCCAGGACCTCGGGCCACATGATCCACATTTCGTTGACCTGCGAAGGGTATTCCACGAAGTCCCGCGGCACGTTCGTGCCGGAGAACCGAGGATAGGTGACGGCGGAAAACAGGCCGTGCAGGGCGTGGCCGAACTCGTGGAAGGTCGTGCGGAGCTCGTCCAGCGTCAGCAGGGTGGGCTCGCCGGCCGGCGGCTTGGAGATGTTGAGGTTGTTGATCACCACGGGTCGGGTGTTCAAGAGCCCTGACTGCTCCACGAGGGAATTCATCCACGCGCCCCCGCGCTTCGTGTCCCGCGTGTAGTAATCGCCCAGGAACAGGCCCAGGTCCGTGCCGTCGGAATTCTTCACCTCCCAGACGCGCACGTCCGGGTGGTAGCCGGCGAGGTCGGCGCGTTCGTGGAAGGTGACGCCGTACAGGGCGTTCGCCGCGAAGAACACACCATCATTCAAAACCCGGTCCAGCTCGAAGTAGGGGCGCAGGGCCTGTTCATCCACGGCATACCGCTCCCGCTTGACCTTGGCAGAGTAATACGCCCAGTCCCAGGCCTCGAGGGGGTGGCCGGCGGCCTCGGCCAGTGCCTCGGCCTCTGCGTCGGCATTGCGGACGGCGGCCGGGGCCAGCCGGCTCATCATTGCCTGAACGGCCTGGAAGTCCGGTGCCGTCTGCCGGTCCACGCTGAGTTCGGCGAAGTTCGCGAACCCGAGAAGGCTGGCCTTCTCGGCGCGGAGCCGGACCATGTCCTTGACCAGGTCGAGCACATCGAAGCTGCCGCCGTCGCTGCCGCGGCCGATGGAGGCCTCGTAGAGGCGACGGCGGATCTCCCGGTTCGCCAGCGCGGCCATGGCAGGCTGGTTGCTCGGCTGGATCAGGGTCAGCAGGAACTTTCCCTCGTGCCCGGCGGTCCGGGCGGCCTCGGCGGCGCTGGCGACGTCGTCGGCGGGCAGGCCCGCGAGGTCGGCGGCGTCATCCAGCAGCAGGGCAGCGGACTTCATGCCCTCCTTGACGCGCTGGCCGAACTCGGTGCCGAGCCGGGACAGCTCGGCGTTGACCTCCTTGAGGCGCTCCTGGCCGGCATCGTCGAGCTGGATGCCGGAGGCCCGGAACTCCTTGAGGTATTCCTCCACGAGCCGGGCGGATTCCGCGTCCAGGACTGCTGCGTCCAGCGCCGCGAAGCGCTCGTAAAGCCCGCGGTTGAGGTAGACGGCGTCCTGGTGGGCGGCGAAGAGCGGGGACAGGCGGGTCTCGAGGTCCCGGATGGTGTCTGAGGCATCCGCGGACACCAGCGTGAAAAAGGACGCGGCGGCCCGGTCCAGGAGCCGGCCGGAGCGTTCCATGGCGAGGGCCGTGTTTTCGAAGGTCGGGGCCGCCGGGGTGTCCACGATGGCCTGGATTTCGGCAAGGTGCTCGGCCAGGCCGGCCTCGACGGCCTCGGCGTAGTGCGCGTCGTCGATATCCGCAAACGGCGGCAGTCCATAGGGCAGGGTGCTGGGGCTCAGGAGGGGATTGGTCATGAAATGACTCTTTCATGCAGGCGGCCGCTTCTCAACGATCGCCTCCGTGTGTTGTGATGCCGCCCACCATAGGATGAGCGGCATGGAGAACACGACCGCGGGGCCGCGGGGCCGGATCCTGACCGCAGCAACGGCCGTTGTTCTCGGGTCGATGCTGGCATCCTGCGGGCTCCTCGCCGGGCCGGATAACCCCCCGGGTCCCACGGCAGGCGGTACCGGCGGAACATCCGACGTTGCCCAGCCGCCGTCGGGCACCCCGACGCCCACACCGACACCGACACCCACACCGACGCCGACGCCGACGCCCGGGAAGGGTCCAGGCTGTGCGGCCGCCCGGTGCACCTCCGTCCTGGTCACCGGGGACATGCTGGTCCATCCCCAGCTCTGGCAGCAGGCCCGCGAGGACGCCCGCGCCGCCGGCGCCGCGGGGCTGGACTTCGCGCCGCTGCTGGAGGGCCAGCGGCGCTACATCGCGCAGAGCGACGTGGCGATCTGCCACCTGGAGACCCCGGTGGCCGGCCCGGACGGACCCTTCTCCGGGTATCCCTCCTTCAACGTTCCGCCGCAGATCATCACCGCCGTGCGCGGCGTGGGCTATCAGGCCTGCACCACGGCCAGCAATCACACCGTTGACCGCGGCACCGCGGGACTCATCCGCACCCTGGACGCCCTCGACGCCGCCGGACTCCGGCACACGGGCTCGTACCGGACCGAGGCAGAGTCCCAGGGCATCCTGATCCTGCAGACCCCCGCGGCCAGAATCGCCGTCATTGATGCCGCATACGGCCTCAACGGACTGCGCGCCGAGCAGCCCTGGCAGGTCGACCTGCTCGATCCCGGCGCCATGATTTCCAAAGCGCGCAAGGCCAGGGCTTTGGGCGCGGACATTGTGCTGGGGGTCATGCACGCCGGGGAGGAATACTCAGCCGAGCCCAACACCCAGCAGCGCGACGTCGCCCATGCGCTCGTGGACAGCGGCCTGTTTAGCCTGATCTACGGCCACCACAGCCATTCGGTGCTGCCGATCGAAAAGTACAAGGGAACCTGGATTGTGTACGGGCTCGGCAACGGCATCACCGAGCTCTCGCCGTCGTTCGTGGTCAACAACGAGGGCCTGTTGGTCCGCGTGCAGTTCAGCCAGGACGCGGCCGGGTCCTGGGCCGCCTCGGACCTGGCCTGGGCGCCGTCGGTGATGGTCCGCGGACCCTACCGCTGGTGTTCGGTGGCGGCCGACGCGCCGCAGGGCCGTTGCGCCGGAACGGCGGCGGACGCGGCCACGCGCCGGCGCACCACGGCCGTGCTGGAGTCGATGGGCGCCGCGGCGGCGGGCGCCCATGAGCTTATTCTCACCCCGGGGCCCTAAGCTTGGGCGGCATGGAGATGATCAACGAACGGCGGAGCACCGTCGCGTCCAGCGGGGCTGAGCTTGCCGTGTTCGAGTATGGCAGGGAGCCGGGACCCGAAGTGCCGACGCTTCTGCTGGTACACGGCTATCCGGACGATCATCAGGTCTTCCTGCCGGCCATCCGTGATCTGGCCCGAAGCCACCACGTGGTCGCCTACGACACCCGGAACGCGGGCGCGTCCGCCGTCATGGGCCTCCCCGGGGACTTCACCCTGAAGACGCTCGTGGATGACATGTTTGCCGTGCTGGCCGCCGTCGGAGCCGCGGATGTCCATCTTGTGGGCCATGACTGGGGCTCGATCCAGGGCTGGGCCGCCGTCCAGGACCCCAGGGCCGCGGGCCTGATCGGCCGGTACACGTCCATCTCGGGCCCGGACCTGCGGCACTTCGCCCGCTGGGTGCGGAGCCGGTATGCACGTCCCCGGGCGTGGCCGCAGCTGGCCGGACAATTGGCCCGCAGCTGGTACATCGCCGCGTTCCTTGTACCGAAGCTGCCGGAGGCCGCCTGGCGCCTCTTCCTCACGAAACGCTATGGGCAGACGGCCAAGCGCGACGTCGGCGATGATCCCATCCGCGGCCTGGCCCTTTACCGCGCAAATTTCTTCTCGGCGGTGAACTGGCCGGCCGGCGGCCGCGTGACGCTGCCCGTCCAGGTGGTGGTGCCGCTGAGGGATTCCTTCCTGTCGCCGGACCTCGTGGACGGACTGGATTCCTGGGTGGATGACCTCACGGTGATCCGGGTGGACAGCGGCCACTGGTGGCCGGCATCCCGGCCGGCGGAGTTCGCGGAGCTGCTCCGGCAGCCGCAGCCGACGCCGCAGCCGACGACGCAGATAACACCGTAGGCCGGCGGCGTCATGGCACGGGCAAGCCGGCGGGATCGGGAATCCCGGAGCGGGACGTTCAGCAACGGGATGGAATACCTGACGTGGGGCCGGGGCCCGAAGACGCTCTTGTTCGTCCAGGGCGGACCAGGGAGCTTCGTGCCCCAGGGGGTGCTGCGCGGACTGTTCCGGCGGGAGTTTGCCGCCTATCAGGAGGCCGGGTACGCGATCTGGATTGTCACCCGCCGGCGGAACATGCCGGCGTCGCACACCAGCGCCGACATGGCGGACGACTACGCCCGGCTGATCGCCGAGGAGTTCGGCGGCCGGGTCGGCCTGGTGGTGGCCGAGTCATTCGGCGGGATGATCGGGCAGTACCTGGCCGCCCGCCATCCCCAGTCCTTCGGGCACATCGCGATGGTGGTCACGGCGGCCGAACTGAGCGCGTGGGGCAAAGACGTGGACGAGCGGATGGCCGCAGCCGTCGCTGCCGGAGACGCAGGCCGCGCCGGGACGGTCCTGGCCGAGTACCTCTTACCGGGGCCGCGGACCCGCTGGCTGCGGGAACTGCTGGGACCTGTCGTCGGCCGGCGCGTGCTGGACCCCTCCGGATGCCCCGCCGCGGATGTCCTGACGGAGGCTCGGGCCGAGTTCGCGTTCGATGCGCGGGCGGTGCTGCCGCTCATTCGTCCGCCCGTCCTGCTGCTTTGCGGCGGCCGGGACGCGTTCTTCCCGAGGACGGTTGCGGAGGAGACCGCGCAATTGATTCCAGACTGCACCCTGATCGTCTACGAGCGATGGGGCCATATCCGGGCAGGATCGAGCAGGCGGGTGCCGCGCGACGTCCTGGCCTTCGTCCGGAGCCGATAAGGGCAGGCCGGGCCCATGGAAAGCTGCCCGGCAGCTACCCGGCGTCCAGGAGCAGGGACATGAAGACGCTGTTGGGGTCGGCTTCGTAGCCGGGAAACGGAGGGCAGTCCGTGAAGCCGTGCCGCTCGTACAGCCGCCGCGCGGGAGCGAAGAACTCCTGGCTCCCCGTCTCCAGGAACAAGCGTTCGTAGCCGCTGTGCCGGGCCTCGGCCACGAGGCGGCGGAGCAGCGCCGACGCAACGCCGCGCCCGCGGGCTGCATTCGCGGTGCGCATCGACTTGATCTCGGCGTCGCCGGGAGCCAGGTGTTTCAGCGCCGCGCAGCCCAGGAGCCGGGAGTCCTGCCGGGCGGTCCAGAAGCTGATGCCGGGTCCGGCCAGCGCGGCGGGATCAAGGGCGTGGACGCTTTCCGGCGGGGAGGTCGCGTACATGTCGGCGAGGTGTTCGCCCAGGAGCCGCAGGACGTCCTCGCGCTCCGGCGTGTCGCGCCCAATCCGAACCGTGCCGCCATCGGCGCCTGCCACCTGGGTCAGCGGGGCCGGCGGGCGGCGTGTTCCCGCGCCAGCACCGCGTAGGAGTCATCCGGCGTGCCCGGGGTGAAGCTGCCGTATTTACGTTCGACGGCGGTCCGGATCAGGAAATCCGCGAGAGCCGGGTTCTTGGGCAGCAGCGAGCCGTGCAGGTAGCTCGCCACGATGTTGCGGTAGCGGGCTCCCTCCTGGCCATCCGTGCTGTTGTTGCCGGTGCCTTTGGCCGTTGTCCCGAGCGGTTCGACACCCGGTCCCAGTGTGGTCTGGCCGCTGTGGTTTTCGTAGCCGAGGATGCTGCCGAATTCGGGGGAGGAGACCGCGACGTTGCCGATCAGGCGCTCGTCGGTGCCGTGGGTTTCCACGTCCAGGATGCCGATGCCCGGAAGGACGGACCCGAGCCGGGTCTTGAAGAATTTCCCGAACAGCTGGTACAGCCCGCAGATCACGAGCATCGGGGTGCCGTCGTCGGCCATCTGCTTCAGGGTGGACTCGCGCGAGAGGAGGTCGTCCTGGATGACGAGCTGTCCGCTGTCCTGTCCGCCGCCGCCTACGATCAGGTCCACGTCCGCAGGGAACGGGTCACCAACGTTGTACTCGAGCAGTTCCGGCGTGTAGCCGTGCCAGCGCAGGCGCTGCGCGAGGACCAGGGCGTTGCCCCAGTCGCCGTAAATGTTCATGTCCCGCGGGTAGAGCTGCAGGACCCGGATGGGTCCCTTGCTGGGGGCCGCGGAATCTTCGGGCGGAAGTTCGTGCCCAAAGGACAGCTCGTGCGGGGTTTCGGGGGAACCGGGGGTCATGAGACCACCTCCACTGTGGTGATTTTGGACAGCTCGCGGCGGATGGCCAGCATGGCCGTGTAGGTGCAGAAGATCCTCTTCGGCTTGCCTTCGCCGCCGCGGATGAAGGCTGCCAGTGCCGGCGCAATCTCCGTGTCGACGGCGCCGATCGCGACGTCGTCGTACTGCAGGCGCAGCGCCATGTCATACGCGCGCGAGCCCGTGAGCTGGTCCACGCCGCTGTCGCGCAGCGTGTCGAATTCGACGTCCCACAGCCAGGACATGTCCCGGCCGTCTGCGTAGTTGTCGTTGATCGCGATCATCGTGGCGTACCCGGCGGCGGGGAACGACTTGAGGCCGAGCCGGAAACCGCTGGGGTTCTTGACCAGGACCAGTTCCAGCGGCAGGCCATCGACCACGAGGCTTTCGCCGCGGCCGAACGCCGGCGCCACCTTGGACAGCGCCGTGAGCAGGCCGGCCTGGTCGGTCCCGGTGCCGCGGGCGCCGGAGACTCCGCGGGCCAGGGTCAGCGCGGCGGCGGCATTGAAGATGTTGTAGACGCCGCGCAGTTTCATCCCCGTGGTGACCGTCGCGCCGTCGTACTCGAAATCGGCGTCGTCGGCGCCCACGCGGCGCAACACGACGTCGGCGGCGGGCCGGGCGGGGGCGGCCGGCACCGGGCTGCCCGGGGCGGCGCGCATGTCGTCGTCGTTGGGGAAGGTGCTCAGCAGCGAATCGTCGAGCCCGAAGTAGAGCACCTCCGGCCCGTCCAGGGTCTGGGCGATCCGGGCGACGCGCGGGTCTTCCCGGTTCAGGACCACGGTCCCGGTGGTCTTGGACGCGATGTGCTGGAGCAGTTCGGCGGTCTTGTCGATCTCGCCGAACCGGTCCAGCTGGTCGCGGAGGACGTTGAGCAGGAGGCTGTACCGCGGCGGGACCTTGTTGACGAAGTGGACGGCATGCGCCTCATCCAGTTCCAGGACCGCGACGTCGGCATCGAGCCGGCCCCGCCAGTCGACCTCGCCCAGGAGGGCCGCGGCCACGCCCCGGGTGAAGTTGCTGCCGGTGCGGTTGGTGAAGACTTTCAGTCCCTGGCTCTCGAGCAGCTCCACGACCATCTTTGTGGTGGTGGTCTTCCCGTTCGTGCCACTGACGACGGCGACCCCCAGCGGCAGCGTGGACAGCGTCCGCCGCATGAAATCGGGGTCGATTTTTTCGACCACAAGCCCGGGGAGGGCCGAGCCTCCGCCCCTGAGCCGGGAGACCCGGCGGACGAACTTGCCGAGCGGAACGCTGAAGTAAAGCATGCTCTGTAATATATCCCAGCAGCGGCATGGAACCCGGACGCCGGGGGCCGCTGCATGCGTCTTCCATGCGTACCGTGCAGCGCAGAGCATTATGCTGTGGGGATGACCACCCCCTCTTTTTCCCTTGAATCCCGCGTGGGAACGGGGCTCCGGATCGGCGTCCTGGCGCTGCAGGGCGATTTCCGGGAGCATCTGCATGCCGTGGAAGCCGCCGGTGCCGCCGGCGTCGGGATCCGGCGTCCCGCCGAACTCGACGGCCTGGACGGGCTCATCATCCCCGGCGGCGAATCGACCACGATCGACAAGCTCTCCCGGATCTTCGGGCTCCGGGATCCGCTGCGCGAACGCATCCAGGCCGGCCTGCCCGTCTACGGCTCGTGCGCCGGGATGATCCTGCTGGCGGACGAGATCGCGGACCCGGCGAAGGACCTCGCCGGAAACCCGCAGCAGACGTTCGGCGGACTCGACATCACCGTGCGCCGCAACGCCTTCGGCCGGCAGCGCGAGTCCTTCGAGACGGACCTGGACTTCAGGGGGCTCGGGTTCAGCGACACCGGCTCCGGCGTGGCTCCCGTCCATGCCGTGTTCATCCGAGGCCCATGGGTGGAGCGCGTGGGTCCAGGGGTGGAGGTCCTGGCGCAGGCGGAACCCGCGGACCCGGAGCATGCCTCGCATGCCGCTGTACTGGACGGGACGGCTAGAATTGTTGCAGTGCGTTCCGGCAAGCTGCTGGCCACCTCCTTCCACCCGGAAGTGACGGGGGAGAAGCGCGTGCATGAACTGTTTATTCGAATGATCAGAGGAGAAGCGTAAAGCATGTCAGGCCACTCCAAATGGGCGACGACCAAGCATAAGAAGGCCATCCTTGACAGCCGCCGGGCCAAGTCGTTCGCCAAGCTGATCAAGAACATCGAAGTCGCCGCGCGCATGGGCGGCCCCGACCTCTCCGGCAACCCCAGCCTGGAACTGGCCGTCACCAAGGCGAAAAAGACGTCGGTGCCCGCTGACAATATCGACCGCGCCATCAAGCGCGGCGCCGGGCTCACCGGCGAGGTCGTCGACTACACCGAAATCATGTACGAGTGCCGCGGCCCGCAGGGTTCCGCGCTGCTGATCGAGTGCCTCACGGACAACAAGAACCGTGCCGCCTCCGAGGTCCGGCTCGCCATCTCCCGCAATGGCGGCACGATCGCCGATCCCGGCTCCGTCAGCTACCTCTTCTCCCGCAAGGGCGTCGTCTCGCTGCCGAAGAACGGCCTGACCGAAGACGACGTCCTGATGGCCGTGCTGGATGCCGGGGCCGAGGAAGTCAAGGACAACGGCGACAGCTTCGAGATCCACTCCGAGCCGACCGACCTCCAGGCCGTTCGCGATGCCCTCACGGAAGCCGGCATTGAGTACGACACCGACGAGGCCGAGTTCGTGCCGTCCATGCAGGTGCCGCTGGACCTTGATGCCGCCAAGAAGTTCATGAAGCTGGTGGACGCCCTGGAAGAGCTCGACGACGTCCAGAACGTGTACAGCAACGCCGACCTCAGCGACGAAGTGCAGGCAGCACTGGAAGCCGAGTGACCCGCTCACCCAAACGTGACTTTGGGGCCCGGTCTTGACGGCCCAACCGTGACGCTGCGCGTGTTGGGGGTTGACCCGGGCCTCACCCGTTGCGGGATCGGCGTTGTCGACGTCGAGCGGAACCGGCGGGCCACTTTGGTGGCCTTCGGCGTTGTGGGCACCTCTCCCGACGAGAGCCTGGACCAGCGGCTGCTGGTCATCGCCACGTCCATCGACGAGTGGCTGGACCGCTACGAACCCCAGGTGCTCGCCGTGGAGCGGGTCTTTTCCCAGCTCAACGTCAGCACGGTCATGGGGGTGGCGCAGGCCTCCGGGGTGGTCATTGCGGCCGCCGCGCGCCGTGGCATCCCGGTGGCGCTGCACACCCCGTCCGAGGTCAAGGCAGCCGTGACGGGAAGCGGGACCTCGAACAAGGATGCGGTCACCAAGCTGGTGACCAAGATCCTCCGGCTGGACGCGCCTCCGCGCCCGGCCGACGCCGCCGACGCCCTTGCGTTGGCCATCACCCACGCTTGGCGGGCCGGCAGCGGGGCCGCCGTAGCCACGACTGGGCCGGGCAGCCAGTCCCTCACTCCGGCGCAGCGGGCGTGGGCGGACGCGGAGGCAAAAGCGCGCCGTGCGCGCTGAATGTCCGGCTGTGACGCAGCGGGGCTTGGTAGGGTATTCGTAGATATGTTCGGATAGCCGGCGTGCCCGGCAGTACGTTCTTTCATCACCCAGTTGTAGACGCCAGTTAGACCAGGAGCCCGGCCTTGATCAGTTTTCTTCGCGGAACCGTTGCGCACGTTGGCCTGTCCTCCGCCGTGATCGACCTCAACGGCGCCGGCATGAGCGTCAACGCCACACCGCAGACCCTCAGCGGCCTCCGGGTGGGTGAGGAGGGAAAGCTGTTCACGTCCCTGATCGTGCGGGAAGACTCGCTGACCCTGTTCGGCTTCGCCAGCGATGACGAACGCGAGGTGTTTGATGTGCTCCTCAGCGTCAGCGGCGTCGGTCCCCGCCTCGCCCTGGCGGTGCTGGCCGTCCACGAGCCCGAAGCCATCCGGGTGGCCGCCCACTCCGGCGACGGCAAGGCCTTCACGAAGGTCCCCGGCATCGGACCGAAGGTGGCCGGCCGGATCGTGCTCGAACTCGCCGGCAAGCTTGTGCCGCACGGCACCGCCGGCGCGCCTGTCGCGGCCGTGTCCGCGGAATCCGTCTGGAAGCCGCAGGTGGTGGCCGCGATGACCAGCCTGGGCTGGTCCGAAAAGGATGCCACGGCCAGCATCGACAAGTCCCTGGCCGATTCCCCGGACCTCGCGGCGAACGGCAATGTAGCGGAGATTCTCCGCGCGACGCTGCGCTGGCTGGGCCAGGACGGCGCCCGCGCCGGGAACCGGGTAGGCGCGCGTGGCTGAGCCGTCGATCGTCGCCGGGGGAGAGGAACCGGAGGAGCGGGTCATCGAAGCCGCCCTGCGGCCCAAGAACCTGCACGACTTCGTGGGACAGCACAGGGTCCGCAAGCAGCTCTCCCTCGTGTTGGAGGCCTCGCGCATGCGTGGGCGCAGCGCTGACCACGTGCTGCTCTCGGGCCCTCCCGGCCTGGGCAAGACCACGCTGTCCATGATCATCGCCGCCGAAATGAACGTTCCCCTGCGGATCAGCAGCGGCCCGGCCATCCAGCACGCGGGCGACCTTGCGGCCATCCTGTCCTCGCTCTCGGAGGGCGAGGTCCTGTTCCTGGATGAAATCCACCGCATGTCCCGGCCGGCCGAGGAAATGCTGTACATGGCGATGGAAGATTTCCGCGTCGATATCGTCGTCGGCAAGGGCGCCGGCGCCACGGCCATTCCGCTGGAGCTTCCGCCCTTCACCCTGGTCGGCGCCACCACGCGGGCCGGCCTCCTTCCCGGCCCGCTGCGGGACCGGTTCGGTTTCACCGGCCACCTCGAGTTTTACTCCGTCGAGGAGCTGGAACTGGTCCTGCGCCGCTCCGCCGGCCTGCTGGACCTGAAGGTCAACTCCGCCGGATTCAGCGAGATCGCCGGCCGGTCCCGCGGCACGCCACGCATCGCCAACCGGCTGCTGCGCCGGGTCCGGGACTGGGCGCTCGTGCACGGCATCGAGCAAATCGACGCGCGGGCGGCCTCCGCGGCCCTGGACATGTACGAGGTGGACAAGCGCGGCCTGGACCGGCTGGACCGTGCCGTTCTCGAGGCCCTCATCACCAAGTTCGGCGGCGGGCCGGTAGGCCTGTCCACGCTCGCGATCGCCGTCGGCGAGGAAACGGAGACCGTGGAAACGGTCGCCGAGCCCTATCTGGTGCGGGAAGGACTCCTGGGCCGGACGCCGCGCGGCCGGATAGCCCTGGCGCCGGCATGGACACACCTGGGCTTCGCCATTCCGGCCGGCGCCTTCGGCCAGGACCCGCTGGAACTGTTCCAGGCCGACGAGCTGGGCGAGAGCCCGATCGGCGGGTCAGGCGGGGATCCCGGCGAAGAAACCGATCCTCAGTGGATCCGAAACAGCCGCTAGCACCGTTCTTTCAGCTTTTCCCTTTAGACTGGTATGACGCTCGGCACGTCCGGGTTTTGTTTCCGTGGGCGGAGAGCAGGTAGCCGCCGGCGGTCCGGGGGACGGTCTCGCTGCCAGTTTGCTGCGCAGACCCCTGCCCGCGCCGTCAGGAGCAAACGGACGTTGCTGAAAAACAGCTATGCAAGTAAAGAACGGAACCTTCCCCTTGGATCTAATGACAATTCTCCTGTTCGTGATGCTTGGCGTGTTCGTCTTCATGATGTTCCGCCGCAACAAGAAAACGCAGCAGCAGCAGGCGCAGCTCCAGTCGAAGTTCGGCCCCGGCGTCGAGGTCATGACGAGCTTTGGGTTGTTCGGCCGGATCATCGACATCGATGAGGCCGAGAACAAGGTCACGCTGGAGCTCTCCCCGGGGAACACCGCCACCGTGCACCGCCAGGCCGTCACCAAAATTGTGGAGCCGGTTGTCGCCGCCGAGGAGCCCACGGTCGTTCCCGACGACGCGTCCTCGCTGACCACCGAGAAGCTGGGTGCTGAGGGGACCGACGCCAGCGCCCCCGTCCACGACGCGCCGCGCACCGAAACGCCCGAGGAAACCCTGCGCCGCCTCAATGACGAAGGCAAAAAAGACAGCTAGTCTGCCTACCTGAGCTATCCCGCGAAGCAACGGTTGCGGGCATCCGTCGGCGGGGCCCAGAGCCCGCGCCGGCGGATCCGCCGTAAATAATAGAAAGATCGACAATGGCACGAACTGGCCCCAAAAACTCAGCCATCAGGATGCTGGTCTGGCTTGGCGTAATCATCGCCGCCATGACGGCTGTCCTGGCGGGCGGCACGATGGCCGGCCAGGCGGGCTGGGCTCCAAAGCTCGCACTGGACCTTGAAGGTGGCACCCAGATGATCCTGGCGCCCAAGGTTGAGGGCGGTTCGGGTATCACCGAAGACCAGCTCAACCAGGCCGTGGCGATCATTCGCCAGCGCGTGGACGGCTCGGGCGTCGCGGAAGCGGAAATCAGCACGCAGTCCGGCCGCAACGTCGTCGTCAGCCTCCCGGGAACCCCTGCCAAGGAAACCCGTGCACTGATCCAGGCTTCCGCCGACATGAACTTCCGCCCGGTCATCCAGACCGGCCCCGGCGCAGCAGTCCCCGCCGCCTCCAGGACCCCGGATGCCCAGCTGCCGAAACCGACAGCCGCACCCGCCAACAGCAGCGACGAGAACTGGATTACCCCCGAGGTCTACAAGCAGTTCGAGGCCCTCGACTGCGACAACCCCTCCCAGGACAAGCAGCAGCGCTCCGACCCGACCAAGCCGCTGGTGACCTGCGAGCCGGCCTCGGCCAACTCGCCGGCCATCAAGTACATCCTCGGTCCGGTGGAGGTGAAGGGCTCGAACATCAAGTCCTCCTCGTTCCAGCTGCAGCGCGGCGCCCAGGGTGCCGTGACCAATGAATGGGCCGTCAACATCCAGTTCGATGACGCGGGCACCACCAAGTTCAAGGAAATCACCGAGCGCCTGTACCAGTTCTACGCCGCAGGCGGCGGCCAGACCGGCTCGGATCCGAAATCCCAGTTCGCAATCGTCCTGGACGACCAGGTCATCTCCGCCCCGCGCTCCCTCGCCGTCATCACCGACGGCCGGCCGCAGATCACCGGCGGATTCACCGAGGAGTCGGCCAAGGCCCTCTCCGACCAGCTCCGTTTCGGTGCCCTGCCGATCAGCTTCGAAATCCAGAGCGAACAGCAGATCTCGGCAACCCTCGGCGGCGAGCAGCTCCGCATGGGTATGCTCGCCGGCGTGATCGGCCTCCTGTTGGTGTTTGTCTACTCGCTGTTCCAGTACCGGGCCCTTGGCCTCGTGACCGTGGCCTCCCTCGTGATCGCCGGGGTGCTGACGTTCCTGGCCATCGCCATCCTCGGCTGGACCGAAAACTACCGGCTTTCGCTCGCCGGCGTCGCGGGCCTGATCGTGGCCATCGGCCAGACAGCCGACTCGTTCATCGTCTACTTCGAACGCATCCGCGATGAGCTCCGCGAAGGCCGCGGCCTGGTCTCGGCCGTCGAAAACGGCTGGAAGCGGGCCAAGCGCACCATTCTCGCGTCCAAGGCCGTGAACCTTCTCGCCGCCGTCGTGCTGTTCTTTGTGGCGGTGGGCAACGTCCGCGGCTTCGCGTTCACCCTCGGCCTCACCGCGATCGCCGACCTCATTGTCGTCTTCATGTTCACCCATCCCACCCTGCAGCTGCTGGCCCGCACCAAGTTCTTCGGCGAAGGCCACCGGTTCTCGGGCCTGGACCCGAAGCGCCTCGGCGCCGTCCCGCTGTACCGCGGTGCCGGCCGGGTCCGTACCCCGGAGGACAAGCCCGTGGCAGTGGTGCGCGCGAAGAACACCGGCGCCGCCGCCGAAGCAGAACGCCGGATGACCATTGCAGAACGCCGCCTCGCCGAAAAGCAGGATCAGGCACAACAGGCACAGCTCGCCGGTACCTCCAAGAGCGCGTCCAAGGAGGGCAAGTAAATGGTCAACTTCTCAACATTCGGCAATGAGCTGTACACGGGGAAGCGCTCGTACGACTTCGTCGGCTACAGGAAGCTGTGGTTCCTGATTGCCGGGATCGCCGTCGCCCTCTCCATCCTGATCCCGGTCGCCAAGGGTGGGTTCAACCTCGGCATCGAGTTCCGCGGCGGCTCCGAGTTCACGGTCTCCAACGTCAAGACCACCGAGGCCTCCCTCGGCGAGAAGGCCGTCAAGGACGTCGTGGCGGGGTCCGTGCCGCGCGTGGCTAACGTCGCGGGCACCACCATGCGCATCCAGACGGACAAGCTCTCCGACGACGAGACGCTGCAGATCAAGGAAGGCCTCACCAAGGCCTACGGCGTGACGGATAACGAAGTCACCTCGACCTTCGTCGGCCCCACCTGGGGTGCGGATGTCACGAAGCAGGCGCTGATGGGCCTGGCAATCTTTGTGGGCCTGGCCGCCGTCCTGATGGCGCTCTACTTCCGGACCTGGAAGATGTCGCTCTCGGCACTTGTCGGCATGGCCGTCACGATGTTCGTGACCGCCGGTGTTTACGGCCTCAGCGACTTCGAAGTGACGCCGTCGGCCATCATCGGCTTCCTCACGGTGCTCAGCTACTCGCTGTACGACACCGTGGTGGTGTTCGACAAGATCCGGGAGAACACCTCCGACATGCAGGCCTCCACCCGGCGGACCTTCGCCGAAGAGGTCAACCTCGCCATCAACCAGACCCTGGTCCGGTCCATTAACACCATGGTGGTTGCCATCCTGCCGGTCGGCGCGATCCTCTTCATCGGTGCCGGGCTGCTCGGTGCCGGAACCCTGCGGGACCTGTCCCTGGCGCTGTTCGTGGGCATCCTGGTGGGTACTGCCGCCACGATCTTCATCGCGGCTCCGCTGTACGCCGCGCTGCGGCAGGGCGAACCCGACCTGGTCAAGCAGGCCAAACGGGTGGAACAGAGGCGTGTTGACGCGGCAGCCAAAGCCGAGTCGCCGGCGTCGCCCGCCACCGCCTGAACCGTCCCAAGCGGCCACAAACGGGCCGGAGACCGTCGTTTTCG
>NZ_KI914947.1:0-11312 GCF_000520575.1 Arthrobacter sp. I3 | reverse complement strand
TTTTCGACGGCCTCCGGCCCGTCGCCGTATCCCCGCCGGTTATCGAAGTATCCTGCTGCGGGAATACACTTGAATAATTAACCGGTCGCGAGAGGTGCTCCATTGGAAGAACGTTCGACGCCGGTGCCGGAGGCACCTGCGGACAAGGGCCAAGGCCAGGGTTCACAGACTGGCCTGGTGGTTCCCGGACGCCCCGATGTTCCCGTGCCGGTGGACAACTCCGGTGCCCGGCCCACTTTTCCCGGCCGGCGCGAGCGCACGAGGTCCCGTCTTGCCCGGCTGACGGGCCGTGGTACTCCGGCCTACTCGCCGATTTTGGAGCCGTTGCTGCGCACTGTGCGCGCCAACAACCCCAAAGAGGATTTCGATCTCATCCAGCGCGCCTTCGTGGTCGCCGAGCGCTGCCACCGGGGCCAGAAGCGCAAGAGCGGCGACCCTTACATCACCCACCCCGTCGCAGTGGCCACCATCCTCGCCGAACTCGGCCTCAGCGGCACCACGCTGGCCGCGGCCCTGCTGCATGACACCGTCGAAGACACGTCCTACACCCTCGCCGACCTGAAGACCGAGTTCGGTCCGGAAGTGGCCATGCTGGTGGACGGCGTCACGAAGCTGGACAAGGTCAGCTTCGGTGAGGCGGCCCAGTCCGAGACCGTGCGCAAAATGGTCGTCGCCATGGCCAAGGACATCCGCGTCCTGATGATCAAACTCGCCGACCGGCTCCACAATGCCCGCACGTGGCGTTTTGTCTCGGCTGAGTCCTCGGCCCGCAAGGCCCGGGAAACGCTGGAAATCTTCGCGCCGCTGGCCCACCGGCTTGGCATGAACACCATCAAGTGGGAGCTGGAGGACCTGTCCTTCGCTGCCCTCTATCCGAAGGTGTACGAGGAAATCGTGCGCATGGTGGGGGACCGGACCCCGGAACGCGAAAAGAACCTGGCGGTCATCCGCAACCAGATCACCGAGGACCTCAGGGCCGCGAAGATCAAGGCCACGATCACCGGGCGGCCAAAGCACTACTACTCGATCTACCAGAAGATGATCGTCCGCGACAAAGACTTCGACGACATCAACGACCTCATGGGCGTGCGCGTCCTGGTCGATTCTGTCCGGGACTGTTACGCGGCCCTGGGCGCGATGCACTCGCGCTGGAACCCCCTGCCCGGGCGGTTCAAGGACTACATCGCGATGCCCAAGTTCAACATGTACCAGTCGCTGCACACCACGGTGATCGGTCCCGGCGGCAAGCCGGTCGAAATCCAGATCCGCACCCACGAGATGCACCGCCGGGCCGAGTACGGCGTCGCCGCGCACTGGAAGTACAAGGACCAGCCGAACCGGACGGCGGCCGGCCCCGGCAGCCCGCGCGACGGCGACATGGGCTGGCTGCGTTCCCTCGTGGACTGGCAGCAGGAAACGTCGGACCCCGGCGAATTCCTCGACTCCCTCCGCTTTGAAATCAACGCCCGGGAAGTGTTCGTCTTCACCCCCAAGGGCGAGGTCATGGCCCTCCCCGCCGGGTCCACACCCGTCGACTTCGCGTACGCAGTGCACACCGAGGTGGGCCACCGGACTATTGGCGCACGCGTCAACGGCAAGCTCGTTCCGCTCAACAGCGAACTGAACCACGGCGACTGGGTCGAGATCTTCACCTCGAAGGCCGAAGGAGCCGGCCCCAGCCAGGACTGGCAGCACTTCGTCAAGAGTGCCCGGGCCCGGAACAAGATCAGGCAATGGTTCAGCAAGGAACGCCGCGAGGAAGCGATTGACCGCGGCAAGGACCTGCTGACCAAAGCGATGCGGAAGCAAAACCTGCCGCTGCAGCGGCTCATGACCCACGACGCCCTCGCGGCGATCGCCGAGGACTTCAAATACGCTGACATCTCCGGGCTCTACGCCGGCGTGGGCGACGGCCACACCTCCGCCCAGTCCGTGATGGAACGCCTGGTGGAGAGCCTGGGCGGGAACGAGCACCCGGACGATGCCCTCACCGAGGTCTCCATCCCCACCCAGGTCAGCAAGGCCCGGTTCTCCGATTCCGGCGTCGTTGTCCGCGGCGTGGACGACGTCTGGGTCAAGCTCGCCCGGTGCTGCACGCCGGTCCCGCCGGATCCGATCCTGGGCTTCGTCACGCGTGGCTCCGGGGTCTCCGTGCACCGGACCGACTGCACCAACGTGAGCGGCCTGATGGACCAGCCGGACAGGATCGTGGAGGTGGACTGGGCCCCCACACAGTCCAGCGTGTTCCTGGTGGAAATCCAGGTCGAGGCGCTGGACCGCAAATCGTTGCTCTCCGACGTCACCCGGGTGCTCTCGGAAAACCACGTCAACATCCTGGCGGCGAGCGTGCACACGTCCACTGACCGGGTGGCAATCTCCAAGTTTGCCTTCGAGATGGGCGACCCGAAGTACCTCAGCCACGTGCTCAGCGCGGTCCGCAGGATCGACGGCGTCTTCGACGTGTACCGCACCACCGGAAACCGCCGCCGCAGCTGACCCGGCAGTTCAGGCCTCGGTCCACCGCTTTCTGCATGGGATCAATCTGGCGCCGCCGGCTCTGCCGCGAGGGCGGCGAGCTTCGCCAGGGCCGCCCGCTTATGCGGAACGCGCGGACTCGCCTCCACGGCGAGCCTGAGCAGCCGCAGGCGGACGCCCAGTTCGGGACGAGCCAACAGCGCCCTGAGGGCCGGCACGCCCCGCTCCGCGTCCACGTGCATCGCCACGTCCACGGCCGTGCGCAGCGGGCTGGACACCATCAGGCCTCCCATGCTCACGACGTCGAACGGCCCCAGGCGAACTTCGTGGAAGGTGCAGCCGCGCACGGACCGCAGACTGGAGATCCGCCGGTTGGCGTCAACCAGCAGGGCCAGGCGGTCCGGCTCCGTGGCACACCCATAGATCCATGCCGCGGTCATCCGGCCCGCCACGACCCGCTGCCGGATCGCCGGGGCCACCACCAGGGACGCGGCCCGCGCGCGAAGCTGCGGACTGGCGTGGGACCCGGGCGGCAGGTAGCCGCGCTGATACAGCTGCGTCAGCACGCCGTCGGCGGCCATGGCCTGCAGCTCCGGCCAGGAGAACAGCGCGCCGGGGGAGTAGAGCTCGCAGTGTTCCGGCCCCGCACCTGGACTTGGAGTCCCCGGTACCGGAGGTCCCGGCACCAGGGCGTGCCGGCCCGGAACCGGCGGAGCGGTGGGAGCGCGGGGCATGATTACCATTCCGCCATCGTTCCCGGTTCCCCGGACATAGAACAGGCCCCGTGCCGGTCATGTGGATAACCGAAACGGGGCCTGGACTGACCTGCTGGTGTACTTCGTGCGGAGTGCCTAGGAGAGTTCGCTCGCTGAGCGCTCGAGCTGCTCCAGCCAGGCCTGGCGTGCCTCGAGGGCTTCCCGGGCGGCCTTGATCTTGCGCTCGTCGCCGGCCTTCTCCGCCTTGGCCAGATCTTCCTTGAGGCCGGCAATGGCGGCCTCGAGCTGGGTGAGGGCGCTGTTGGTGCGCGCCTTCGTCTCCGGGTTGGAGCGCTTCCAGTTTTCGTCCTCGGCGTGGCGGACAGCGTCCTCCACCTTCCGCAGACCGGCTTCGATGCGGCCCATGTCGGCACGCGGCACCTTGCCGGCTTCTTCCCAGCGGTCCCGGATGGACTGCAGTGCCTTCTTGGCTGCCGCGAGATCCTTGATCGGCAGGAGCTCGTTGGCTTCCACCAGGAGCGCTTCCTTTACCACCAGGTTCGCACCGTATTCCTGGTCGATCTCGTCGTTGGCTGCCTGGCGGTTGGTGAAGAAGACGTCCTGTGCGGCGCGGAAGCGGGCCCACAGCGCGTCGTCGTCCTTGCGGCTGGCGCGGGGAGAGGCTTTCCACTCATCCATCAGGCGGCGGTATTCGCCGGCGGCAAAACCCCAGTCGGTCGAGGACGAAAGGGCCTCGGCCTCGGTGATGAGCTTCTCCTTTGCGGCCTTGGCCGCCGAATTGTTGCTGTCCAGCTGGGAGAAGTACGCGCGGCGGTGCCGGTCAAACACCGTGCGGGCGGCGCGGAACCGCTTCCACAGTGCGTCCTCATTGCTGCGGCCGAGCCGGACGCCGCTCTTCTGGGCGGTCTTCCAGCTCTCGAAGAGTTCGTTCATCCGCGCGCTGGAGGTCTTCCACTGGATCTGCGCGGGATCGTGGCCGGCAATTTCCTCGGCCTCGGCCACGATCGCCTCGCGGGCGGCAAGCTCAGCGGCGCGGACAGCGTCGTGCTCGGCCTTCTCAGCCTTTTCCAGCTCGCCGATCTGTGTCACCAGAGCGTCCAGCCGGGCCTCGGCGGAGCGGATGTCGCCCACCATGTTCCGCTCGGCGAGCTGCTCGCGCAGGTGCGTGACGGTCTTCTGCATGTCCGCGGTGGGCGCCTTGGAACTCACCCGCTGTTCCAGCAGGACGATCTGGGCCACGACGTCCTCGAACTTCCGGGCGAAGTAGCCCAGGGCCTCGTCCTCGCTGACCCCCGGGTACTGGCCTACGGGGTATTCCGTGCCGTCAACGGTCAGGAAGACGTGGCCGTCGCCTTCAACACGGCCCCAGCGGGCCGCTTCGGCCAGTGAGGCTGCGGAGGACACGGCCGCCGGGGCCGGAGCCGGTGCGGCCGCAGACGGCTTGGCCTTCGGCCGGCCGGCAAATGCTGCCGGGCTCGGTGCGGGACGCGCGGTCGGCGCGGGACCCGGCGTCGGAACCGGGGCGGCGGTGGCTTCGGCTTGGTCAACAGGCTCGGCCGTCGCCGCCGGCTCGGCGGGTTCTGCCGGAACGGCCGTCGCCGCCGGCTCGACGGGTTCTGCCGGAACGGCGGGCACAGTGGGCTCGGATGCCTCGGTAAGTTCCTCGCCGGCTGCGGCGGGTTCCTCGCCGGCCGCGGCTGGTGCCTCGGGTGCCGCAGTCTCGCCGTCGGAGTCTACGGCAGTGCCTGCACTCTCGGCGGGGGTTGCCTCGGTTTCGGTTTCGTTGGCAGCTGCTGTTGCCAATGTTTCGTCGGATTTCTGACTGTCTGTCACCGCTAGAAGTCTTTCGCTTGGAGGGAAATACCGGGACCAGGGCCTTGAGGGCCGCGGCTGGTTACTTCAGTGAGAACGAGTCTATCGTGACTGGTTCCACAGGTGCGCCGTCGGTGGCGTTGTCGCCGGGCTTCAGTCCGGCGGCGGCAATACCGCCCACCACGTCGAGTCCAGAGGTCACCTTGCCCACCACCGTATAGCCCCCGGCGGCATCCGCTGGAATGACGGTGTCCTTGTACACAATGAAGAATTGGGTGCCGTTGCCGTTGGCGTTCCCGCCGGTCCGGGCCACTGCGATGGTTCCGGCGGGATACTTGTTGTCCTGCGGGGTGTTTTCCAGCGGGCCCCAGGTGTAGCCCGGGTCGCTGCTGCCGTCGCCGGCCTTGGAACCGCACTGGAGGACGCCGAAGTTCTCGGCCGTGGTCAGCCGGTGGCAGCTGACGCCGTCGTAGAACTTTTGGTCGGCAAGGGATTTGAAGACCGCCGCGGCCTGGGGGGCCTTCGTGCCGTCGAGTTCGACGCCGAGCGTGCCGCGGTTCAGCTTGAGCTCGCCTGTGAACGTCTTGCCCGCGGCGGTCTCGGGCTTGGGGATGTTCGCGCCGTTCGTCGGGGCCGCTGTGGGTGAGGCGGATGCCGACGGGCTGTTCAGTCCCTCCTGCGCGGCCGCGAATTCCTCTTCGGTCGGGTTTGAGGCGAAGACGGTCAGCTGAAGCACCAAGGCCAGGCCAATTGCTGCCGTGCCGGCGCTGATGGCGAAGACGTTGTCGCGCTTGCGGCGCTTGTCCTGGTCCCGGCGCAGGCCGCGCCTGGCCTCCATCTGCTGGACGCGCCGCTTCGCCTCGCGTGCGCTGCGTGAACTGGCCGCCAAAGGTCCTCCTGGTTGTATGGCCGCCACCATGACGGGGCCGTAGGCGCCGTCGCGCTAGCAGCAGCAAGCTGCCGGCAGTCCCGCCGGGTCCGGCTCCGTTGGAAGAAGCAGGCGCCGAACGCATAAACTGACTGCCGCACACAGTTTATGCACGACTGGCCGGTCTGCCGCTTATCTTCGTTACGTTTCGACAGAGAGAATGCCGCCTGACGCCCGCGCCCGAAGATACTGCAGTAGCAACGAGATACCGCAGTGGTAACCAGAGGAGAAATTTCACCATGGCACGCACAGCCTCCCTGTCAGGATTCCCCGAGTGGCTTCCCGAGGAGCGGCTGGTGGAACTCCATGTGCTGGACACGCTGCGCCGGACCTTCGAACTCCATGGTTTCTCCTCGATCGAGACCCGCGCCGTGGAGACGGTGGGCCAGTTGCTGCGCAAGGGCGAAATCGACAAAGAGGTCTACGGCCTCAGCCGGCTCCAGGACGATGAGGACTCCGCGGCCAAGTTCGACCCCCATGCCCTTGCCCTGCACTTCGACCTCACCGTGCCCTTCGCCCGGTACGTCGTGGAAAACGCCGGCTACCTGGCGTTCCCGTTCCGCCGCTACCAGATCCAGAAGGTCTGGCGCGGCGAACGTCCCCAGGAGGGACGGGCCCGCGAGTTCACCCAGGCGGACATCGACGTCGTCGGCGACGGCGAACTGCCGTTCCGGTACGACGTCGAAATCGCGCTGGTGATTGCTGAGGCGCTCAACGCGCTGCCCATCCCCGACTTCCTGCTGCGGATCAACAACCGCAAGCTGGCCGAGGGCTTCTACACCGGGATCGGCCTCACGGACACCGCGGGCGTCCTGCGCAGCATCGACAAACTCGAGAAAGTCGGGCCGGCGAAGGTGGCCGAGTTGCTCAAGGAGGAACTCGGCGCCACTGACGATCAGGCGCAGGCTGCCCTGAAGCTCGCGGGCATCCGCACCAAGGACACGTCCTTTGTGGAGCAGGTCCGGGCGCTGGGCGTCACCAACGAGCTGTTGGAGGAAGGCCTGAACGAGCTGGAGCAGGTCATTGCGGCCGCTGTCCAGCACGCGCCGGGTCGGGTCGTCGCCGATCTCAGCATCGCCCGCGGCCTCGATTACTACACCGGCACCGTGGTGGAAACCGTCCTGGTGGGGCACGAGCAGCTGGGCTCGATCTGCTCCGGCGGCCGCTACGACGCCCTGGCGAGCAAGGGCAACCGCAAGTTCCCCGGCGTCGGCCTCTCCATCGGCGTGACCCGGCTGGTGTCGCGGATCCTGAGCCAGGACCTGGCCAAGGCCACGCGCTCCGTGCCGACCGCCGTGCTGGTGACGCTGAACAACGACGACAGCTGGGCCGCAGCGCAGGATGTCGCGGCGCAGCTGCGCAGCCGGGGCATCGCCACGGAGGTCGCCGCGAAGGCGGAGAAGTTCGGCAAGCAGATCAAGTTCGCCGACCGTCGCGGCATTCCGTTTGTCTGGTTCACTGACGACGACGGCAAGCACCAGGTCAAAGACATCCGCACGGGCGAGCAGTACGACGCCGACCCGGACTCGTGGACGCCCTCCAAGGAGGACCTGCACGTGCGCGTGATCGCCGCGAGCTAGGACTAGCTAGGAGTTCCGGGCAGGCCCGTTAGTGTCCCGCGTCCTGCGCACCAGCAGGACGAGGAACCGCCCGGCCACCCCTGCCGCCAGCACCGCAGCCATCAACAGCATGGAGGCCGGCGGCAGGGTGACGGCCAGGACCAGGCAGCCGAGGAAACCCAGCACGTTGAGCCAGCGCGGCGCATGCCAGGGGCGTCCGGCCAGTGTGAAAGCCGCGGCGTTCGTCACGGCATAATAGACCAGCACGCCGAAGCTGGAAAATCCGACCACGGTCATCACGTCAGTGCTCAGCAGCAGGACAACGACGGCGGCCGCGACGGCCAGTTCCGCCGTGAACGGGACGGTGCGGGCGCGGCCCACACTGGCCAGCGGGGCGGGCAGGTCCCGTTCCCGCGCCATCGCCAACGTGGTCCGGCCGACCCCGGTGATCAGGGCCAGCAGCGCGCCGAGGCAGGCCGCGGCCGCTCCGGCCTGGACGAACGGGACGCCGGCGCCGAGGCGGGAGACCGCCACCGCGTCCAGCAGCGGCGCCGTCGAACCCGCCAGCTGCTGCGGGGGCAGGTGCCACTGCAGCAGCGCGGCCAGGCCAAAGTAGATCACGAAGGCCCCGGCCAGTGCGGCCAGGATGGCCCGCGGGATGGTTCGGGCGGGATCCTTGACCTCCTCGCCGAGGGTGGCGATCCGCGCATAACCCGCGAAGGCGAAGAACATCAGCCCCGCCGCGGGAAGGACGCCCCAGCCGCCGGAGGGCGGCGCGGGATAGACCGGCGCCGCCGACACGGCAGGGGCGCCCGCCGGGTGCGGACCGAGCAGGGACGCAACGGTGACGAAGACGAGCGTGGCCAACACGACGGCCAGCAGGATCCTGGTCAGCAGTGCGGTCCGCGTGATGCCGAGCAGATTAACTCCCGTGAGGACGACGACGCCGGCGATCGCCAGCGGCGTGGCATAAGCCGGCGCCACGTAGTGCCCGAACGTCAGCGCCATCGCCGCGCAGGACGCCGTCTTACCCGTGATGAAACCCCAGCCCGCAATGAAGCCCGGCCACTGGCCGAGCTGCCGGCGCCCGTACACGTAAGTTCCCCCGCTGTCGGGGTACCTCGCCGCCAACTGCGCCGACGCGACGGCATTGCAGTAGGCGATGACGCCTGCCACGGCCACGGCAAGTGTCAGCAGCGGCCCGGCCAGGGCTGCGGCGGGGGAGAACACGACGAACACGCCGGCGCCCAGCATCGAACCCAGGCCAATTGCCGTGGAATCGAACACGCCGAGGCGGCGCTGCAGCCGCTGGGGTGGCCGCTGCGGACCAGGCCGGCCGCCGGGCTGATCGCGGGGCTGACGCGGGGGCTGGTCACCGGGCTGGGTTCCGTTGTGCCGGGTTGCCATGGCAAAAGGGGCCTTTCCAACGGGTAAACTCGAACGGGATCGTTCCCGTAGCGATCCTATTAGAACGTCATTGTTTTGATATCGCTTTTGATTTTCCCTCTGTCTTCTTCAGAAAGGCGTGCTGTGCTGCGCACACATGACCTCGGATCACTTCGCTCCGAGCACATTGGACAAACCGTAACCCTCGCCGGCTGGGTCGGCCGGCGTCGTGACCACGGTGGTGTCGCATTCGTTGACCTGCGCGACGCGTCCGGCGTCGCCCAGGTTGTGGTCCGCGAAGAAGAGGTCTTCCACGGACTGCGCAACGAATATGTGCTGCAGATCGTCGGCACCGTCTCCCAGCGTCCCGAAGGCAACGAGAACCCGGCGCTTCCCACCGGCGAGATCGAGGTCATGGCCGAGAAGGTCACGATCCTCAACACCTCGGACCCGCTGCCGTTCCAGATCGACGAACACGTTGAGGTGGGCGAGGAAGCACGCCTGAAGCACCGCTACCTGGACCTGCGCCGTCCCGGCCCCGCCCGTAACCTGCGCCTGCGTTCGGAAGCCAACCGGGTGGCCCGCGAACTGCTTCACCAGGACGGCTACGTGGAGATCGAAACCCCCACGCTGACCCGTTCGACGCCGGAAGGCGCCCGCGACTTTGTGGTTCCGGCCCGCCTGGCGCCGGGTTCCTGGTACGCGCTGCCGCAGTCCCCGCAGCTGTTCAAGCAGCTCCTTCAGGTGGGCGGCTTCGAAAAGTACTACCAGATCGCCCGTTGCTACCGCGATGAAGACTTCCGCGCGGACCGCCAGCCGGAATTCACCCAGCTGGACATCGAGGCCAGCTTCGTGGAACAGGACGACATCATCCGCCTGGGCGAGAACATCGTCAAGGCCCTGTGGAAGCTGATCGACGTCGAGATCCCGACGCCGATCCAGCGCATCACCTACCACGACGCCATGGCCCGCTACGGCTCGGACAAGCCGGACCTGCGCTTCGGCCAGGAGCTCACTGAGCTGACAGAATTCTTCAAGGACACCAACTTCGGTGTCTTCAAGGCGCCTTACGTCGGCGCCGTCGTCATGCCCGGCGGCGCCTCCCAGGCCCGCCGGGCCCTCGACGCCTGGCAGGAGTGGGCCAAGCAGCGCGGCGCCAAGGGCCTGGCGTACGTCCTGTACAAGGAGGATGGCGAACTCGCCGGTCCCGTCGCCAAGAACCTCACCGAGACCGAGCGGGCGGGCCTCGCCGACGCCGTCGGCGCCAAGCCCGGTGACTGCATCTTCTTCGCAGCCGGCGAGAAGACCCCGTCCCGCGCGCTCCTCGGCGCTGCCCGCGTCGAGATCGGCCACCGCACCGGGCTCATCAACCCCGCTGACTGGGCGTTCTGCTGGGTCGTGGACGCGCCGATGTTCGAGCCGGCCGCCGCCGCTGTCGCCTCCGGCGACGTCGCCGTCGGCGCAGGCAAGTGGACCGCCGTCCACCACGCGTTCACCTCGCCCAAGCCCGAGTTCATGGACTCCTTCGACACCGATCCCGAATCGGCGCTGTCCTACGCCTACGACATCGTCTGCAACGGCAACGAAATTGGCGGCGGCTCGATCCGTATCCACGAGCGCGACGTCCAGGAACGCGTCTTCGAGCTCATGGGCCTGGACAAGGAAGACGCCCAGACCAAGTTCGGCTTCCTGCTGGAGGGCTTCAAGTTCGGAGCCCCTCCGCACGGCGGCATCGCCTTCGGCTGGGACCGCGTCGTTGCCCTGCTGGCCGGCGTGGAGTCCATCCGCGATGTCATCGCGTTCCCGAAGTCCGGCGGCGGCTTCGACCCGCTGACCCAGGCTCCCGCTCCCATCACGGCGCAGCAGCGCAAGGAAGCCGGCGTCGACTTCAAGCCGCAGCCCAAGAAACCTGAGGACGGTAGGGACTAGCCTGCGAGCTTCAGCGGCAGGGGCACCCCGGGCAACCGGGGAGCCCCTGCCGTCTGTCATTAGTTGCCCGCATTCGTCCCGGACGGAGTAGCTCGATGAACCTGGAACCGCACCCCGGGGTGATACCTGGATCCATCCCCGGGCTGGAGACGCTGATGGATGCAGCGTGGCCTGCCGTGGAGCGCGAGGAATCCGGCGGGTGGGTGCTGCGGGCGGCGTCAGGGGTGACCCAGCGGGCGAACTCGGTCTGGCCGAGGGACCCCGGCGAGGATCCGCACCGGCAGCTCGCCGCAGTCCGCGACGCCCGGCTTTGGTACCGCAGCCGGCGGCTTCCGCTCATCTTCCAAATTTTTGACGGCCCACGCCACGCGGCGCTCAACGCGGTGCTCGACGCCGAAGGGTTCACCCGGCAGTCCGAAACCCTGGTGCTGGTCCATGTTCCCGGTGCTGAGCCCGGCGTGGAGTCCGGCGCGGACTCCAGCGGCCCCGAACCTGCCGTGGAAATTT
>NZ_KI914946.1:25094-27495 GCF_000520575.1 Arthrobacter sp. I3 | reverse complement strand
GCCACGTCGCTGCGGGCCGCGCTCAGCAGGCGTCCGCCGGTGGCGGCAACAGCCGAGGCGGCCGCGGTGATGCCGGCGGCGACGAAGAACCCGCGCCGCGTGGTCGCCGGGCGCTCGGGTTCCTTCGCGGCGACGTCGGCGGCCCGGTCCGGCCATTCCTGCATCCGCCAGAGCCGGGTGATCAGGAGCCGCAGCACCACCAGCCCGGCGACGGTGCCGATCAGGGAGGGAATGGCATCGATCGGCTTGACGCTGGCCCGCGTCACCACGCTGCCGACGATCACGGCGCCCATCAGCACCACCCCGGCCACACCCAGGGCCCATTTCCGGTACGCCACGATGCCGAGCACGCACGCCAGGAGCAGGATCGTGACCGCCATGCCGACGAACAATGCGGCCTTGTCGTTGGTGCCGAACGTTTCAACGGCGAAGTTCTTCATCCACAGCGGCGTGAAGTCGATGAACGTCGATCCCAGCGCAATCAGGGGTGTCGCCCGTGTGGTGAAGAACGCCCCGATCAGTTCCGCGACGGACAGGACGACGGCGGCCGCAGCCACTCCGGCCACCGCGGCCAGGGCTGTGGCGCCGCGGGACCGCTTGCTGGGCTTCATGCTGGGTTTGTTCATACATGCCATTCGTAGCCGCCCGCTCCGCGGATTGTCCGGCGCCGGGCTTGGCTCCGGTGCGTGTGCATGCCCTCCTGCCGGACCCTGGCGTGGACATGCCCCGCGGTCCCCGGGACATGTCCAGTCTTGGGGCCCGGGCGTGGGCATGATTTCCCGCACCACGGGACATGTCCAGTCTTGGCACCCGGGCGTGGGCATGTTCTCCGGCACCACGGGACATGTCCAGTCTTGGGACCCGGGCATGGACATGATGGCAATGTGCCCACTGGCCGCGGCCGGGACTGGTCATGTCCCGCAGGTGGCCCCGGTCCCCGGCGCTGCTGAGCTCAGGATTGCCCGGTGCCCGGGCTGCCGGACTCAGGATTGCCGCCCTGCGCCTGGAGCGCCGAGCCGCGGATTGCCCGGCGCCCGCGAGGCGCCGCCGCGAAAATTGAGCATGTCCAGCGGCCGACACAGCTTAGGAGCCTGCGGGGTGCACCACGTACCCTTGGAGACTGTGAAGGTACTTGTCATCGGCCCCGGCGGCCGCGAACACGCCATTGTCCGATCCTTGCTTGCAGACCCGAACGTTTCCGAGGTCCACGCGGCCCCGGGCAACGCCGGCATCAGCGCGCTGGTCCCCACATATGCGATCGACGCGAACGATCCCGACGCCGTCGCCGCGCTGGCCGTCAAGCTCACCGTTGACCTGGTGGTGGTCGGTCCGGAGGCGCCCCTCGCCGCCGGCGTGTCCGACGCCGTCCGCGCCGCCGGCGTCCCGGTCTTCGGCCCCAGCAAGGCCGCCGCCCAGCTGGAAGCGTCCAAGGCCTTCGCCAAGGAAGTCATGGCCGAGGCCGGCGTGCCCACCGCAATGGCCCGCGTCGCCTCCAACGCCGGGGAAGCCGCCGACGCCCTCGATACCTTCGGCGCCCCGTACGTCGTCAAGGACGACGGGCTCGCGGCCGGCAAGGGCGTCGTGGTCACCTCCAACCGCGATGAGGCCCTCGCGCATGCCCAGACCTGCTTCGACGCGGCCGGCACCGTGGTGATCGAGGAGTTCCTGGACGGACCCGAGGTCTCCGTGTTCGTCCTTTGCGACGGCACCAACACCGTGGCCCTGTCCCCGGCGCAGGACTTCAAACGCATCTTCGACAACGACGAGGGCCCCAACACCGGCGGCATGGGCGCGTACACACCGCTGGAATGGGCCCCCGAGGGCCTCGTGCAGGAAGTGATCGACCGCGTCGCCCAGCCCACGGTCAACCAGATGGCGCACCGCGGCACCCCGTTTGTCGGCGTCCTCTTCGTCGGCCTCGCCCTGACCTCGCGCGGCACGCGGGTCATCGAATTCAACGTCCGGTTCGGCGATCCCGAAACCCAGGCCGTCCTCGCCCGGCTCAAGACGCCCCTCGGCGGGCTGCTCATGGCCGCGGCCAAGGGCGAGCTGGACAAGGTGCAGCCGCTGCGCTGGTCCAAGGACACGGCCGTCGCCGTCGTCGTGGCCGCCGAAAACTACCCCGACACCCCGCGGACGGGCGACCGCATCCGGGGCCTGAAGAAGGTCGACGCCCTGGACGGCGTCCACGTGATCCACGCCGGGACCAAGCTCGACGGCGAAGGCAAGGTCGTCTCCGCCGGCGGCCGCGTCCTGGCTGTGGTGGCGCTGGGCACGGACCTCGTGGAGGCCCGGGAGCGGGCGTACGACGGCGTCGAGCTCGTCCAGCTGGACGGCAGCCAGTTCCGCACCGACATCGGCGGCAAGGCCGCACGCAAACTCCATAAGGAAGGATTCCGCG
>NZ_KI914946.1:0-24994 GCF_000520575.1 Arthrobacter sp. I3 | reverse complement strand
CGCGGCCAGATCCGGGTCGCCGGGCCGGGAACCGCGGCCGCGTCGAAAGCGAAGGCATGAACGTGACCGAATCCGCAGCGCCGACGCCCGGCACCCAGCCCGAGACCACGCCCGAGACCACGCCTGAGACCCTGCCTGAGACCCTGCCTGAGACCGTGCCCAAGGGCGGGCTCGACACCGCCACGCAGGACCTGCCCGGCTGGCGGCACGTCTACTCCGGCAAGGTCCGCGACCTTTACGTCCCCGCGGATCCGGCCGTCGCGGAACGCTTCGGCCAGGATTGTGTCCTGGTTGTGGCCAGCGACCGGATCAGTGCGTTCGACCACGTCCTGGCCAGCGAGATCCCGGACAAGGGCCGCATCCTGACCCAGCTGAGCCTGTGGTGGTTCGACCAGCTCGACGTCGCGCACCACGTCCTCGCCTCCACGGCCGACGACGGTGTCCCCGCCGCCGTCGAGGGCCGGGCAATGATCTGCAAGAAGCTGGACATGTTCCCGGTCGAATGCATCGCCCGAGGCTACCTGACCGGCACCGGGCTCGCGGAGTACCGCGCGTCGGGCACAGTGTGCAGCATCCCGCTCCCAGCCGGCCTGGTTGACGGGTCACGGCTGCAGGAGGCGATCTTCACGCCGTCGGCCAAGGCCGAGGTGGGCGAGCACGACGAGAACATCACTTATGACGCCGTCGTCGGCCTCGTGGGTGCGGACGTCGCGGCGGACCTGAGCAGGCTGACCCTGAAGATCTATACCAAGGCCGAGGAAATCGCGCGCGGCCGCGGCATCATCCTGGCGGACACCAAGGTGGAGTTCGGCCTCGACGCGGCGACCGGTGTCATCACCCTGGGCGACGAAGTGCTGACCCCGGATTCCTCACGGTTTTGGGATGCGGCCACGTACCAGCCCGGGCAGGCGCAGCCGTCCTATGACAAGCAGTATGTGCGCGACTGGCTGACCTCGCCGGAGTCGGGCTGGGACAAGGCCTCCGACACGCCCCCGCCCGTCCTTCCGGCCGACGTCGTAGCGCGCACCCGCAGCCGCTACGTGGAGGCCTACGAGAAGCTCACCGGCCGGACGTTCGCCTAATCTAGCCGGGCCGTTCGCCTAGCCGGGCCGTTCGCCTGGCCGGGCCGTTCGCCTGGCAAGGCCGGGGCTAGGCTTCCGCGGAAGCGGCCTCGGCCCGGCGCTGGGCGAGCTTGATCTCGAGCACGGCGTCCAGGGCCTGCTGGACCCGGTCCGAGGCGCCCGCCGCGCTGAACTCCTTCTGGGCTTCCTCGAGGTACACCAGCGCCTCCGCGGCCTCCCCGGCAGCCTTGAGCGCCTTCCCCAGCAGGAGGGAGACTTCGCCGGCCGTGTGCCGGGCCAGCGCCTCCCGCTCGGCATGGATCTCGCGCAGCTTCTGGACGGCGGCCACGATGTCGCCCGTGAGGTAGAGCCAGCGGGCCCGGATGAAGGCGACCTCCAGCTGGTCGGTCTTGTTGCCGCCGACAATCGACAGCGCCAGTTCGGCGCGCTCAATCGATGAGAGGGTCTCGGGTTCGACGATTCCCGAGGACAGGCGGACGGCGGCGGAGGCCTTGTTGAACCGGGCCCACAGGTCGATGTCGTTGGCCGGGGAGAGCAGCCGGCCGGCCCGCTCGTGGTACTTGATCCCCTCGGGATAGTCGTGGCGCATGAAGGCCACGTTGCCGATCACCCAGGCCACCTCGCCGGCGAGCTGGGACATCGAGTGGTCGTCCATCTGGTCGTTCATGGCCTGGCAGTACTCCCAGGCCTCATCGAGCCGGCCGCTCTCGGCCAGGGCACCAATCAGGGCGCGGAGGGCGCCGATGATCATGGTGGAGCCTTTGGGCAGCTGTGCGCAGAGCCGCACCGCTTCCTGCGCATGCTCGACGGCGGCGGTCAGCTGCCCCTGGCCCTGCGAGGCTGCGGCGAGCATCTGTTGGGCCCGGACGCCGAGCCCGGCCGACTCCGCGGCCATCGGGTGCTCCAGGAGATTCTGGACCACGTCCTTGCACTCCTGCCAGAGGCCCTGCTTGATCAGGCACTCGGCCTGCATATAGGTCATGTTCCACCACGCGCTGGTGTTCCTGGCCTCGAGAGCGATCTTGGCGGCGGCGGCGGCGTGGGTGGCGGCCACGGGGTAGTCCCGGAGGTCCCAGGCCTGCCGGGCATACAGTCCCGCGAGCACGTATTCGGCGTCGCTGACGGACACCGGCTGGCTCCAGGCCTCGAGCGCCTTGGGGGCCAGTTCAAGTCGGCGGGCAAGCTCCTCGATAACATCGGCGGTCGGCTCGCGGCGTCCGGTTTCCAGCAGAGAAATGTAGCTGGGGGAGTATAGGTCACGGCCCAACTCCGCCTGCGTCAGGCCCCGTTCGAGCCGTTCCGCGCGGAGCTTCTCCCCAAATCCGTTCCCCACGGATACCTCCTAATTCCGGACATTCTTTGTACTAAATGCTTGACAGTCTCTGTAGAAACCATTTTACAATGTGTGTCAACAAGGGTAGTGCTGACTTGGTTAAGGAACCCCAACCCATATTGAGGAAACTTATGTTGAAGAAGATTGCAGCCGGCGCCGTTTTGGCGGGCGCACTGGCATTCTCCGCCGCGGCCCCGGCCGTGCTGTCCGCTGCTTCACTTACCGATGTCTCAGACGTTGCCGCCGTCGGCAACTGGCCCGATCCCATGCGCACCGCCCAGGCGGTGGGCAACTGGCCCGACCCCATGACCCACTCGCTGAATGTCGGCAACTGGCCCGACCCTATGTAACAAGCCCGATGTAACAGCCCCGATATGGCAGGCCCGGCGCAGCAACGTCCGGCGGCCCGTGGCACGGATATCCGGCACAGCCCCGGGAGGTTTCCTCCCGGGGCTGCGTTGTGTCCGGAGGCGGGGGGGGCAGGGCGCCGGGCCGGGCCGATCGCCGGTGCCGGGTCATGAAATCGCGCCGAACCTACAGCCGGACCTACAGCCGGACATACAAAAGAGGACCCTCCGTGTGGAGGGCCCTCTTTGTGTTTGGTCGGGATGACAGGATTTGAACCTGCGACCTCGTCGTCCCGAACGACGCGCGCTACCAAGCTGCGCCACATCCCGATCCGTTGCTTCAAAAGCAACTTCACAAGAGTATCCGATCATGGCCCCGGATGTGAAATCGGGCGCCGGCCGGGATGTGTCCCGCCGTCGTTCCGGCCCGGACGCCGACCGGTCCCGGCAGGCGCTGTTCAGACCAGCGAGTCTTTCCAGGCGCCGTGGAGCCGGGCGAAGGCGCCGCCGTCGCCGATCAGCTGCTCCGGGGTGCCGTCCTCCACGACGCGTCCGTCGTGGACCACCAGCACCCGGTCCGCTGTCTCCACGGTGGAGAGCCGGTGGGCAATGATCAGCGCCGTCCGCCGGGCACCGGGGGCCGGGTCCGGGCCGGGGGCCGGGTCTGCAGCGGGTTGTCCGCCGCCCGCCTGTCCACCGGACTGCCGCTGGCCGGCCTCCCGGGTGCCGGCCTCCCGCGTCCCGCGCAGGAGCCCCGCGAGGCCCTGCTGGACCATGCGCTCCGACGGGATGTCCAGCGAGGACGTTGCCTCGTCCAGGATCAGCACGGCCGGGCGGGCCAGGAACGCGCGGGCGAAGCTGATCAGCTGGCGCTGCCCGGCGGAGACGCGGCCGCCACGCTTGTTGACGTCGGTGTCGTAGCCGTCCGGCAGTTCCATGATGAAGGCGTGCGCCCCCACTGCCCGGGCCGCGTCTTCGATCTCCGCGCGCGAGGCTTCGGGCCGGCCCAGGGCGATGTTGTCCGCCACGGAGCCGCTGAACAGGAAGGCCTCCTGGGTGACCATGACGACGTTCCGGCGCAGGTCCTCGGTGCTGAGCTGGCGCAGGTCCACGCCGTCGAGGGTCAGGGACCCGGCGGAGACGTCGTAGAAGCGGGCGATCAGCTTCGCGAGGGTGGATTTGCCGGCGCCGGTCTGCCCGACGAGCGCGACCGTCTGCCCGGCGGGGATGTGCAGATCCAGCTGCGGGATGACCACCGGGCCGTCGCCGTAGCGGAATTCGACGCCGTTGAAATCGATGTTGCCCCGCGCGTCGTGCAGGGCCGCGGGTGTTTTCGGCGGCCGCACGGTGGGGACCTCCTCGAGCAGGCCCGAGACCTTTTCCAGGGCGGCCTGGGCGCTTTGGAAGGAGTTGTAGAACATGGCCATCTGGTCCACCGGCTGGAAGAAGCGCTTGGCGGACAGGATGAGGGCCAGGAGCACGCCGACCTCCAGGTCGCCGCTGAGGACCCGGAAGCCGCCGGTGAGCAGTACGAGGGCCACGCACACGTTTCCGATCAGCACCAGCCCCGGCTGGAAGATGCCGTTGAGGTTGATGGAGCGGACGGTCGCCCGCCGGTAGTCCTCCGACAGTTCGGAGTAGCCCGCGGCATTCTCGCGTTCCTTCCGGAAGGCCTTCACGGCGCGGATTCCGGTCATGGTCTCCACGAAGTGCACGATCAGCCGGGCCGAGACCACCCGGGATTCGCGGAAGGCGATCTGGGAGTGCTTCTGGTACCAGCGGGCCAGGAAATACATCGGCACGCCGGCGGCCAGCACCAGCACGCCGCTGCGCCAGTCCAGGGCGAACACCGTCACGGCGGTAAACGCCATGAACAGCATTCCCGAGGCCAGCGAGCTCACGCCGGAATCCAGGAGTTCGCGCAGGGCCTCCAGGTCCGAGGTCTGCCGGGCGATGATGCGCCCTGAGGTGTATTTCTCGTGGAATTCCAGGCTCAGCCGCTGCGTGTGCCGGAAGACCCGGACGCGGAGGTCCAGCAGCATCGCCTGGCTGAGCCGCGCCGTCGAGGTCACGTACAGGGCGGTCAGGCCGGCCGCCACGGCGGCCGCGGCAAGGTAGGCGGCCCCGGTCAGCACCAGGGGAAGGTTGTCGCCGGCGCGCACGGCGGGCAGGGCGTGGTCGATGCCGAAGGCGATCAGCGCCGGTCCGGCCACGCGGGCGGCCTGGGACAGGACGACGGCGCCGATCGTCAGCCAGAACCGGGCCCGGACGGGGCGGATCAGGGAGCCCAGGAGGGTCAGGGAGCGCCGCCGGACGGCCTTGCTTTCGTTCCTGCTGAGGTGCGCGTTGTCCTCATTGGCGGTGCCGAACGTTGCGCTGCTCATCGGGAAATCTCCTCGGACTGGTCCTCGAGGGCGGACAATTCTGAATCCAGGTCCCGCGGTTCCGGGTCCAGGCTGGCGATCACGTAGCGGTAATGGCTGTTCCTGGCGAGCAGCTCCGCATGGGTTCCGACGGCGGCGATCCGGCCGTCCTCGAGCAGGGCCACCCGGTCGGCCAGCGCCACCGTGGAAGGCCTGTGGGCCACGATCAGCGTGGTGGTGTCCGCGAGGACTTTGCGCAGCCGGGCCTCGACGAGGACCTCGGTGTTCACGTCCAGCGCCGAGAGCGGGTCGTCCAGGACCAGCACGGCCGGTTTCGCGGCGATGGCCCGGGCCAGGGCGATGCGCTGGCGCTGGCCGCCGGAGAGGCTGAGGCCCTCCTCGCCGATCAGGGTATCCACCCCGTCCGGCAGGGAGTAGGCGAAGTGGGCCTGGGCGACGTCGAGGGCTTCCTCCAGGGCCGCGTCGCGGCCCTCCGCCGATCCGGCGTCGGGCGCGCCGAGCAGGACGTTGTCCCGGACGGAGCTGGAGAACAGCGTGGTGTCCTCAAACGCCACGGAGACCACGGTGCGCAGGTCCTCCACCGCGAACTCGCGCAGGTCCACCCCGTCGATGGTGATGGCACCGCCGGTGACGTCGTAGAGGCGGGGGACCAGCTGGAGCAGGGCGCTCTTGCCGCCGCCCGTGATGCCCACGAGGGCCATGGTTTCGCCGGGGCGGATGTCCAGGGTGATGTCCTTGAGGATCGGCTTGTTCGGGGCGTCCTCGAACGCGAACGAGGCATTGCGGAAGCTGAGGGCACCCTTGAGGCCGGCGGGGCGGCGGGGCTGGTCCGGGCTGGTGATGGTGTTCTGCGCGTCCATGACCTCGAAGTGCCGGTCCACCGCGGACTTCGCGGTGAGGGCCATCGCCAGCAGCATGCCGCAGAACTCGACCGGCGCGGCAACCACGGCGGCGGTGGCGAAGAAGGCCACCAGGGACCCGATGGAGAGCTGGTCCGTGGAGGCCAGCAGGATGCCGACGACGAGGCCGGCGCCGAGCGCGAGTTCGGGCAGGAGCGTCACCACCAGGCTGAAGGTGGCCAGGTGCTTGGCCTTGGCGATCTCGGTCTGCCGGAGTTCCTCGGCCTGTTCGTTGAAGTTCTCCAGCGCCTCCCGGCTGCGGCCGAAGGCCTTCAGGACGCGGATGCCGTGCACGGATTCCTCGACCGTGGTGGCGAGGTCCCCTGCCTGGTCCTGGCTGCGCCGGGCCACTTTGCTGAACCGGGTGCGGAAGCGGAATCCGTAGATCATGATCGGCACGGCGGCGGCCAGGAAGATCAGGGCCAGCTGCCAGCTCATGGCAAACATCACCGCGACGCCGATCACCACGGTGAGCGTCGTGACCACCAGCATGATGGCGCCGAAGGCCATCCAGCGGCGCAGGAAGTTCAGGTCCGTCATGGCCCGGGACAGCAGCTGACCGGAGCCCCAGCGGTCATGGAAGGAAACCGTGAGGTCCTGCAGATGCCCGTAGAGCGAGACCCGCATCCGGGTCTCGACGGTGGTGGCGGGATTGATGACGAACTGCCGGCGCAGGGCCACGAGGCCCGCCTCGGCGATGCCCAGGACCAGGATGAGGAGCGAGGCGGTCCAGACGGCTTCCGCGCTGCCGCCGGGGGTCAGGGACTCGTTGACCAGCACGCGCAGCACCTGCGGGATGGCCAGTGCCATGACGCTGGCCAGCAGTGCGCAGAGCAGGCCCATGACCAGCCGGGGCAGGATTGGCCTGACGTGCGGGTAGAGACGGCTGATGGAGGTGAAGAATGAGCTCTGCTTGGCCATGCCTGCTTCTTAAGACGCCCGTGCATAGATCGCACCGTTGAATGTAGTTTCCTGTAGCAACTACCCTAGGCCATCGGGTGACGGGATTCACACGTTGTTCAGGGCTCCCAGCATCTCGCCCAGTCATTGCGATCCGCAATAGGTGCGGGCGGCGGGTGGCCGCCGGACATGTCCAGTGGTGGTGCCGGGCCCGGTGGGACATGTCCAGTGGTGGCCGCAGCGGGTGGGCATTGTGGGCCTATGCCCAGTGCCCGCGACCAGGGGAGGGCATGTTCCGTGGGCTCGGGCGCGAGGGGAGGGCATGTCCACCGGCCGGGCCGGAGGGCGGGCAGCACTGGCCGCGGCCAGGCCTAGGCGCGGGAGGTCAGCGTCAGCAGAACGGCTTCGGGCCGGCAGGCAATGCGGACCGGGGCGAAGCGGGACGTGCCGATGCCGCCCGAGACGTTCACCGGCGTCGTCCTCCCGTTGCTCTCCCAGGTGTGCAGCCCCCGGGCCCGCCAGGTGGGCAGGTCGCAGTTGGTGACCAGGGCCCCGTAGCCCGGGACGCAGATCTGGCCGCCGTGGGTATGGCCGGCCAGGAGGAGGTGGGCGCCGGCTTCGGTGAAGTGGTCGAGGACGCGCTGGTAGGGTGCGTGCGCGACGGCGATGCGCAGGTGCGGGTCGGCGTCCCTGCCCTTGGTTCCGCGTGGCCAGCCCGCGTACCGTTCGAGGCGCAGGTGCGGATCGTCGACGCCGGAGAAGTCGAAGCGCATGCCCTTGAGCACGACCGACTGGCAGCGGTTAGTCAGGTCCACCCAGCCGGACATGCCGAACTCGGAACGCAGCCGGGGCCAGTCGAGCCTTTCCGGGTGCTTGCGCTCGCCCGAGGGCCCGAGCAAATATGACGCCGGGTTCTTCAGGCTCGGGCCAAAGTAGTCGTTCGAGCCGGGGACAAACACGCCGGGAAATTCCATCAGGGGTCGCAGAGCCGCCACGAGGGGGTCCACGCCCTTGGCATGGCTGAGGTTGTCGCCCGTGTTCACCACGAGGTCCGGCCGCAATTGCGCCAGGGAGGACAGCCACTGCGCCTTCCGGTGCTGGCCCGGAACGAAGTGGATATCGGACAGGTGCAGTATCCGGAACGGGCCGAACCCGGCCGGCAGAATGGGGAGGGTTTCCTCCCTGACCACAAACTGGTTCTTCTCCCACAGCCCGTAGCCGGTAGCGGCCGCCCCCGCCGCCGTCCCGATCGCGGCGGTCACGGCAAAGCCGCGTCCGATGCTTCGAACGCGGCTCGCCAGATCATTGCCCAGGGTCATCGGCTACTTCTTGCCGGAGGACTTCGTGGGTGCCGGTGTCGGGTCGGCGGACGGTTGCGTGGCCGGCTCGGTGCTCTTCCCGGTCGGAATGGTGGTCCGCGGCACTGTTACCGGGTCCGGGACCGGGGCCGGGGAGTACAGCATGTCCGACGGCGGGTCCGGGAACGGATCGGTGCCGTAGGCCGGTGCCACCTGGGCCATGTAGTTCGAGAACTGCGGCCCGGCGATCATGTAACCGTCGATGCCCTTGTAGAAGTTGCCGTTGATCGTGACATTCTGCCCGGCACGCTTCTGGTCGCCCAGGGGATCGCCAAACCACGTGGCCGTCGCGAGGCCGCTGGTGTAGCCCGCCACCCAGGTAGAGCTGTTGTTGTCGTTGGTGCCCGTCTTCGCCGCAATGGGGAAAGTGGTCCGGGTCGAAATCCGGGGCACAATGAGCGAGCCCGAGCCGCGGTTGAGCACTTCCTGCATAGCGTACGCGACGCCGTGGGCCACCTCGGGCTTGATCGCGTCCCTGCAGTTGGGTGATTGGGCCGGCAGCTGGGCGCCGGTCGCGTCTGTTACCGACTCGATGGCCATCGGTTCACAGTACTTGCCATTGTTGGCGAAGGTGGCGAATGCGCTGGCCATGGTCAGCGGCGCCGTCTGGGTGGACCCGATGAGGTTGCCGAGGGTGGTCATCGGCACCGGGGGGTTGGGGTTGTCCGCGCTCGGCAGCCCGCCGTGGATGCCCACTGCGTCCACGACCTTCTGGATCCCGCAGAGGTCCACCTGGGCGGCGGAAGCGAACGTGATGGTGTTGATGGAGTTCGCCAGGCCGTCAAGGACGGACATGTACTTGTAGTGGGTCTCGTCGGCGTTCTGTAGGTCGTAGCTCCCGTTGGACGCGTCATACCAGCCGGTGGTCGGTGCCGGGCAGGTGTTCTTCCAAGGGAAATTCTGTGGATATCGCCGCACGGCGCCGTTGAGCTGGGTGCTCATCGACTTGCCCTCGTTGAGCCACTCCGCGAACGTAAACGGCTTCATCGTGGATCCGGGCTGGAAGCCGCCGAGGCCGTTGAGGTCATTGCCCTTGGCATCCTGCACGTCCACGTTGAAATTCTGGGTCTGGTCGAACTTGCCGTCGGCCGGGAACCAGACGGTGTTCTGGGCCATGGAGACGATCTTGCCGGATCCCGGCTGCACGGACACCAGCGAGGCGCCCCACTTATCCGGGTTCGCGCCGGCCGACCCGTCCACCTGGGCCTGCGCCACGGACTGGGCCTTCGGATCCAGCGTGGTCTTGATGGTCAGGCCGCCGCGGAAGATCTTCCGCTCACGCTCGGCCGCGTCGGCCCCGTAGGCCGGGTTGTTCAGGAGCAGGTGGAGCACGTAGTCGCAGAAGTACGGCGCCGTCTGTGAATAGGCACAGCCCTGGCGGGGCTGGGTGACCTTGGTCTGCACCGGTGTCGCGACCGCTGCGTCGTAGTCGGCCTGCTTGATCTTGCCCTGCGTCAGCATCGCGCGGAGCACGAGGTCGCGACGGACCTTGGCGTTCTCCGGATTGGTGATCGGGTCATAGTAGGAGGGGCTGTTCACGACGCCGGCCAGCAGGGCCGCCTGCGGCAGGGTCAGGTCCTTGGCCGTGGTGCTGAAGAAGAACTTGGACGCGGCTTCGATGCCGTAAGCGTCCCGGTTGAAGAAGACGATGTTCAGGTAGCCCTCGAGGATCTGCTCCTTGGTGAACTTCTTCTCCAGCGCGATGGCCAGCTTCATTTCACGGAGCTTGTCCCCGACGCCCTTGTTGACGCCGTTGAGCAGGACCTCGCTGCCCTTGCCTTCGGCCTCCAGCGAGGAGTTGATGACGTTGTTCACGTACTGCTGCGTAATCGTGGACGCGCCCTGCTTGTTGCCGCGGGCGGTGCTCACGAGCGCGCGCAGGATGCCGGTGGTGTCCACACCGCCGTGCTCGTAGAAGCGGCTGTCCTCGATGGCGATGATCGCGTCCTTGATGTGCGGTGACATCTGGTCCAGCGAAACACGGGTGCGGTTTTCCGCGTAGAGGTTGGCGATCGGGCTGCCGTCGGACGCCAGGATCGTGGTCGACTGGCTCGGCGGATCGACCTTCAGCTCTGCGGGGAGCGTGTCAAAGAACTGGATCGAACCGCTGGCCGCGCTGCCCGAAACGGCCGCCGCGGGGACCAGGAGGCCCGCCACCAGGACACCGCAAATAGCGCTCACGCCCAGGAAAAGAAAGATCTTTCCGAGGGTGGTGGCCGTGTCGAATAAGGGGTTCTTGCCAGTCGCCATGTTTTCCACTTTACCGGCAACGACTAGGCTTTATGTCATGACCAAATGGGAGTACGCCACGATTCCGCTCATTATTCACGCCACAAAGCAGATCCTGGACCAGTGGGGTGACGACGGCTGGGAGCTCGTCCAGGTTGTTCCGGGACCCGATGGAAACGGCCTGGTTGCCTACCTGAAGCGGGAGAAGCAGTAGCCATGAGCACCCCCTCAGAAGCCGTTCCGGCCACGCCGTCGGGCGCGAAAAACATCTCCGAAAACACGGCCGGGGCAGCGAGCCCCACGGCCGGCGCGGGCGCGTCGTCCGCCGTCGAACAGCGCCTCGCGGAGCTGGGCCTGACGCTCCCCGACGTCGCGGCTCCGGTCGCGGCGTATGTTCCGGCCGTGATTTCCGGCAACCACGTCTACACCTCCGGGCAACTGCCATTCATCAACGGCAAGCTCGAGGCCACCGGAAAGGTTTCCACCGGTTCGGCGGGCGCCTCCGACGAGTCCACGGTGTCCCCGGAGGACGCGAAGGCCTACGCTGCCGTCTGCGCCGTCAACGCCCTGGCCGCCGTCAAGAGTGTGATCGGCGACCTCGACCGCATCACGCGGATCGTCAAGGTTGTCGGATTTGTATCCTCCGACCCTTCCTTCACCGGCCAGCCCGGTGTCATCAACGGCGCCTCGGAGCTGCTGGGCCAAGTCCTCGGCGACGCCGGCCAGCACGCACGTTCCGCCGTCGGCGTATCCGTTCTGCCGCTCGACTCGCCTGTCGAAGTCGAACTGATCGCTGAATTCGCCTAGTAGACCGGTTACTTCGTTGCCTCAGTTAGAACGCCGCCTGTTCGTCCTGCCCCCGGATCTTGAGGGAGCAGCCCGCAGCTGGATTGAACACGGTGAGCGGACGCCCCGCGCGCCCCGTTTGGCCTCCTCGGTGATCCTCCTGCGGGATTCGCCCACGGGCCTGGAGACCTGGCTCGGCTACCGGACGGGGTCCTCCCCGCTCGGTGTCCTCGCCTTCCCCGGCGGATCGCTGGAAGCCACCGACGACGACGCCGTCGGCTGGCTGGGCCCCTCACCCCAGCACTGGGCCGAGCAGATGGGGACGTCCGACGTCGGGCTGGCGCGCCGACATGTCGTCGGTGCCATCCGTGAACTGTTCGAGGAGACCGGCATCCTGCTGGCCGGCCCCGACCTGTCCACCACGGTGGAGCTGACCTCCCGCGCCGACTGGATGCGCGCCCGCGAAGCCGTGGCCGAGCAGGAGAAATCCTTCACCGACCTGCTCGCCAAGCGCGGGCTCTCGCTGCGCACTGACCTGCTCAAACCCCTGGTGAACTGGCTCAGCCCCGATTTCGCGCACCGCCGGTTCAATACCCGGTACTTCGCCGCGACGGTGCCCGTGAACCAGCTGCCCTCGCTGCTGGCCAGCAAGGGGATCTGGGGCCGCTGGGTGTGTGTCCGGAAAGTCGTGAGCGAGCGGGACAGCACCGTGCTGGGTGACGAGGTGGGGCAGGAGAACACCGTCGGCCGGACCCTGGGCGAACTCCTGGTCCCTGGCTCGGAGATCATGCTTGAGAAGATGGCCAAGGCCAACGGCTGCATCGCCTACCTCAGCTACAAGCGCAAGGCCCACGTCTACCAGCCGAAGCTGGTCGAGGAAGACGGCCGTCTCATGCTCGAAGTCGAAGCAGCCAAAACGATCGCCGGCGAACCGCAGCGGGAACGCTAGGCCCGGGGAGCGCCGACGCCACGGAAGGCTGGCTCCATGCGGGCGGCCTGTTAGGGCTTGGCTGCACGGGGAGCACGGGACGTGGCCCGGGACATGCTCCGCGCTGCTCCTGAGCACTGGACATGTCCCTTCGTGTTGCGTGCCGGCCCGGGACATGGCCTCCGGTCGGCCTGTCCGGTGGACATAGTGGCGTTATGTCCAGTCCTCGCAGCCGGGGCTGGACATGTCCCTTCGTGCTGCCTGCCGGCCTGGGGACATGCCCCGCCCTGATCCGCACCAGTGGACATGTCCCGCGGACAACCAGCCGGGGACCTCCTCCGAGATTTAACGGCAGAAGTTTAACGGCAGAAGGCCGGTCCCGTTTCCGGGGCCGGCCTTCATGGTTGCTGCTGGGGTCCCTAGCGGGAACGCTGGCGCAGGCGCTGCATGTCAAGGATGACGACGGCGCGCGCTTCCAGGCGCAGCCAGCCGCGCTGCACGAATTCTGCGAGGGCCTTATTGACCGTTTCACGGGAGGCGCCGACCAGCTGTGCGAGCTCCTCCTGCGTCAGTTCGTGGGCGACCAGGACGCCGTCGGTTGCCGGGCGGCCGAAGCGGTCGGCCAGATCCAGCAACGCCTTGGCCACACGGCCCGGCACGTCGGAGAAGACGAGGTCGGAAAGGGAATCGTTGGTGCGGCGCAGGCGGCGTGCCAAGGCCTGCAGCAGCTGGGCCGAGACCTCGGGGCGGGTGCGCAGCAGCGCGTTGAGGCTCTCGTTCTTCAGGCCGGCGAGACGCGTCTCGGAAACGGCAGTTGCCGTGGCCGTGCGTGGGCTGGGGTCGAACAGCGCCATTTCGCCGAAAAGCTCGCCCGGGCCGAGGATGGCCAGCAGTGATTCGCGGCCGTCCGGCGACGTGCGGCCGAGCTTCACCTTGCCGGAGACGATGAAGTAAAGCTGGTCACCCTGGTCGCCTTCCCGGAATACCGAGGCACCGCGTGAAAGGTCCACCTCGGTAAGTTCGTCCGTCAGCAGACGGAACGCCTCGTCGTCGAGCGTGGCGAAAAGGGGTGCGCGGCGCAATACCTCGATATCCATGAAATCTCCTGACTAGCTGTGTCGGCTGGGGCGCTTCAGCCATTGTTTCAGAATTTTGGAGCTTCTGTGACGTAGTTGGCACGGAAACGCCCGAAGGGGCCGAAAGCGCACGGCTCGGGAAGTCCGCGCAGATCCCTGGGCAGGCCGGCGGCCGGTCGGCAAACGTTCAGCTTACACCGGTAGAATCGCCGCTGAACTGTCTGTGAGGAGCCCCGGTGTTTGGCTTGACCATTTTGGACCTGCTGTTGGTTGTAGCGCTCTTGTCCTACCTGATCCACGGTCTTCGCAACGGCTTCCTTGTGACGCTCGGAGGCATCGCGGGATTCGCGGCAGGCGCCGTCGCCGCCTTTGTCTCCGTGCCCATCGTCAGCGGCCTCGTGGAGGACAGCGGCTGGCGCCTGACGGCGATCGTTGCCACGGCGGTCCTTCTGATGTTCGTGGGCAACGGCCTCGGCACCATGATCGGGCGGCGAATCCGCAGCGTGGTCCCGTTCAGCCCCCTGCGGGCGGCGGACCGCCTCGTGGGCGGAGGCGTGAACGTGGTGGTGTCCGCCCTTGTGATGTCGATGCTGGCGTTCAGCATCGGGGCCCTGGGTGTGCCGTTCGTGTCCCAGCAGCTCGCGGAATCCAAAGTCATCAGGTTCATCGACGGTGTGACGCCGATGCCGGTCAAGGCATCAATGGCGCAGCTGCGTTCCGCCGTGATCGGCGAGGGAATCCCCACCCTGCTGGACGGCTTCGGCCAGAGCCAGCCCGTTGCCGTTCCGGACACCAGCACGGACACTCCGGCGCTGAACAAGGCCGCCGCGTCCGTGCTCAAGATCGCCGGAACCGCCTACCAGTGCGGTCAAAACCAGACCGGAACAGGCTTCGTGGTCGCCCCCGGGCGTGTGGTGACCAACGCCCATGTGGTCGCCGGGGTCGACGAACCGGTGGTGGAAACGCCCGGTGGCCGCGCACTGCCTGGGCGCGTCGTCTACTTTGATTCCCAGCACGACCTCGCCGTCGTGGCCGTTGACGGTCTGCGCTCGGAACCCCTGGCGCTGGCCGCCGACCTGCCGTCCGGCAGCGCGGCGGCCTTTGCCGGCTATCCGCACGGCGGGCCTTTCCAGTCCAAACCGGCCACGGTGCAGGACATCGCCACCGTGCTGGTCCCGGACATCTACGGTAAGAATGCGTCGCCCGAGGACGTCTACCGGCTGGCCGGCGACGTGCAGCCGGGCAACTCCGGGGGCCCGCTCCTGACCATGGACGGGCAGGTGGCGGGGGTGGTCTTTGCCAAGGCCACAACCGAGTCCTCGCTCGGATTTGCGATCACCATGAATGACCTGAGCCCCGTGGCGGCTCAGGCGCCGGGTCTGGGCAGTGCCGTTTCGTCCGGACAGTGCATCAAGAAATAGCCGGACTGCCACGCAGGCCCTAGCCACAGTCAGGCCCGAGCCGCACGCAGGCTAGAGCCACTCCAGGCTCTGTCCGTGCGGGCCCGTGATGGCTGCCGGCTGGCCGTCCTGCAGCAGCAGGAACCGGCCGCGGAGCCGGGCGTCATCCATTTCCGGGACCACACTGGACCCATCTGCCTGCACAACCACCGTGTGGCCTTCGTTCGAGAGCCAGTGGCAGCCCCGCTCCGCGGCAAGATCCGCCACGGTGCGCCGGAACCGGGAGCGGCCGCCGGCATCCAGGTACGCCATGACGGCGCTGTGGAATACCACCAGGGCGGCGTCGGCCGGGGCGCGGCCGGCGAGTTCCACAAGTTGTTCGTTGAGGTCGCCGGCCACCAGCAGCGGCGGCCGTTCCCTGGCCATGGCGATCGCCTGGCGCAGCCGTTCAAGCCGGAACTCCTGCTCCGGCCAGACGAGGGCTTCGAGCCAGGCGACGTCGTCCGGGTCGCGCACGTCCAGGGGGTTTAGGTCGATCCCGGCACGCCATGCCACCCGGGGAATTTCCGCCGGCAGCGGCACCGGGCCCGAGGTGACGCAGCGCAGGACCGGAAACGTGCCAGGCTGGGCGCCATCCGGAACCAGCCGCGTCGTCCTTGCTTCCGCCGCAGAGTCCGCCGCGGACTCCTCCGGTGCCCCCGCCCCGGTGCCGACAAACTCGTAACCGTAGCGGTCAGGGAACAGTGCCAGTCCCGCCGAGGCGCCCACCTCGATGAGGGCCAGCGGCCTGCTCTCTGCCGCGGCGATCTGCGCGAGTGAGGGCAGCAGGGTGGCGCAGCGTCCGGCCTCGTTCGTCTGCGTGGACCGGGACAGCACGATTTCCGCGACCGCGTCCCAGTGATGGTCCAGGAACCTCCGGAAATCGCGGTAGGGGCTGATCTGCGCGCCGAGGAACCGGGCCGCGGCGAGGATCAGCAGCGGCTGGCGCTTGGTGTGCGGCCACTGATCGATCCGCCGAATCACCTCGGCGTCCCCGGCGATCCCCACGGACCACGCGGCATAGCAGGGGGAGGAACCGGGGGCGTCGACCGTGCCGAAGTGCCGGTACCACTGCGCTGTGTCCGAGGCAGTGGCCGGGTCCGGAACTGCGGACGGTTTCCCGGATGCTTCCGCCGCCGCGGGTTCCGCGGGGGACATGCTCAGTCCCCGGCCGCGTGCAGCCCGGCGAGGTATTCCACCGCGAAGCGGTAGCCCAGGATTCCTGCGCCGGCGATCACTGCCTTGCTGATGTCCGAAAGGTAGGAATGGTGCCGGAAAGGCTCGCGGGCGTGAACATTGGTGATGTGCACCTCGACCGTCGGCAGGGCAACAGCGGAAATGGCGTCCCGGATGGCCACGGACGTGTGCGTGTAGGCGCCGGCGTTGAGCACGATTCCCACCGCCTTCCCGCGGGCGGCGTGGATGGCGTCCACGAGGGCCCCTTCATGGTTGGACTGGAAGCACTCGACGTCCAGGCCGTGCGCGGCACCGGCGTCTTTGGCGAGCTGTTCGACGTCGGCTAGTGTCGCCGTCCCGTATTTCTCGGGCTCGCGGGTGCCAAGCAGGTTCAAATTGGGTCCGTTGAGAACCAGGATGGTGCCGCGGCCGGCAGCGGTGGCGGAGGTGGCTTCAGTCATGTCTGCAAATCTATCGCGCCGCGGCCCGCCCGCGCCGTTCGTTACTGCCAATCGGTTCGTTACCGCCGCATTCCTCGCTTCTGCGGATGTTCCCGCCGCGGCCGCGTCGACAGACAGGACCAACGACGACGGCGGCGCGGCCCACCGCGGTGGGCGGCGCCGCCGTCGGACAAACAGGTCAGCCAAACACCGCCGACGAACCCCTATCGGAACGAGCCGGCTACTTCTTCAGTGACTGGGCGATCTGGGTCATGACCGTGTTGTCTGCCAGGGTGGTCGCGTCGCCAACTTCGCGGCCTTCGGCGACGTCCTTGAGCAGGCGGCGCATGATTTTGCCGGACCGGGTCTTGGGCAGTTCCGGGACCACGAGGATGATCTTGGGCTTGGCGATCGGACCGATTTCCTTCCCCACATGGTTGCGGAGTTCCTGGACGGTCGCGTCGCCGGAGTCCGTGGCGTCGGCGCGGAGGATCACGAAGGCGACGACGGCCTGGCCGGTGGTCTCGTCCGCGGCTCCGACGACGGCGGCTTCCGCCACCGCGGGGTGGGAGACGAGGGCGGATTCGATTTCGGCGGTGGAGAGGCGGTGGCCGGAAATATTCATCACGTCATCCACACGGCCCAGCAGCCAGAAGTCGCCGTCCTCGTCCTTCTTGGCGCCGTCGCCGGCGAAGTACATGGTCTCGAAGCGGGACCAGTACGTGTCCTTGAACCGCTCCGGGTCGCCCCAGATCCCGCGCAGCATGGCGGGCCAGGGTTCGCGGATCACCAGGAAGCCGCCGTGGCCGTTGGGTACGGATTCGCCGGCCTCGTCCACGACGTCCACGGCGATGCCGGGCAGCGCGACCTGGGCCGAGCCGGGCTTGGTGGCCGTGACCCCGGGCAGCGGGGCGATCATCTGCGCCCCGGTCTCGGTCTGCCACCAGGTGTCCACGATCGGCGCGGGGTGCTCCTTGCGTTCGCCGTTCTTGCCGGCGTTGCCGCCGATGACCTCGCGGTACCACATCCAGGCTTCGGGGTTGATGGGTTCGCCGACGGAACCGAGGACCCGGATCGAGGAGAGGTCGGACTTGGCCGGGATGTCCTTGCCCCACTTCATGAAGGTGCGGATCGCGGTGGGGGCGGTGTAGAGGATGGAGACCTTGTACTTCTCCACGATTTCCCACCAGCGGCCCTGGTGCGGGGAATCCGGGGTGCCCTCATACATGACCTGGGTGGCGCCGTTGATCAGCGGGGCGTAGGCGACGTAGGAGTGCCCGGTGATCCAGCCGACGTCGGCGGTGCACCAGTAGACGTCGGTCTCCGGGTGGAGGTCAAAGACCGCCTTGTGCGTGTAGGCGGTTTGGGTGAGGTAGCCGCCGGTGGTGTGCAGGATGCCCTTGGGCTTGCCGGTGGTGCCGGAGGTGTAGAGGATGAAGAGCGGGTGTTCGGAGTCGTGCCCGAGCGCGGTGTGGACGGGGGAGGCGGCGCCGACGGTGTCGGCCCACCAGTGGTCCCGGCCCTCGTGCCAGTCCACGGCCGCCCCGTTGCGCTTGACCACCACGACGTTCTGCACGGTGTGTCCGGTGCCGTCTCCCTCGTGGGACAACGCGTCGTCGACGGCCGGCTTCAGCGCGCTGGGCTTGCCGCGGCGGTAGGTGCCGTCGGCCGTGACCACGAGCTTGGCCTCGGCGTCGTCGATCCGGGAGCGCAGGGCTTCGGCGGAGAAACCGCCGAAGACCACGGAGTGGATCGCGCCGATCCGGGCGCAGGCCAGCAGGGTGATGACGGCCTCGGGGATCATGGGCAGGTACACGGCCACGCGGTCGCCCTTGGCCACGCCGAGGGACTCGAACGCGTTCGCGGCCTTCTTCACCTCCTCGGTCAGCTGCGCGTAGGTGTAGGTGCGGGTGTCGCCGGGCTCGCCCTCGAAGTAGATGGCCACCCGGTCCCCGTTGCCGGCCTCGACGTGCCGGTCCAGGGCGTTGTAGGCCGCGTTGACCTGCCCGCCGACGAACCACTTCGCGAACGGCGGGTCGGACCAGTCCAGCGCCTGGGTGAAGTCCCTGGACCAGCTCAGCAGCTCCCGGGCCTGCTTCGCCCAGAACGCGGGACGGTCGGCGTCGGCCTCGGCGTAATCGGCGGCGGTGACCACTGCGTTCGCGGCGAACTCGGCGGACGGCGCGAAACGGCGGTTCTCCTGCGACAGGTTTTCGAAGGCATCGCCCTGGGTCATCTGCGTGGCCGTGGAGCCGGGTGGTACCGCGGTGCGGGCGTTGGACATGGGAAACCCCTGTTCTTTCTTACATACTCTGCAGTGAAAATTGCGTGTGTGCGGCAGCGGCGTATCCCCAGGGTGCCTGGGGATACGCCGCCGTCGCAGCCAGCCGGGTTGATCAGTACTTGTTGATCAGTACTTGATGACCACGCGGCCGTCGATCTTGGCATGCTTCATTTCGTCGAGGACAGCATTCACTTCGGAGAGCTCCCTCGTGGAGACCGTGGGGTGGATCTTGCCCTGGGCGTAGAAGTCGAGTGCTTCTTCCAGGTCCTGCCGGGTTCCGACAATTGAGCCGCGGACCGTCAGGCCCTTGAGCACAATCTCGAAGATCGGCGCCGGGAAGTCCCCCGGCGGCAGCCCGTTGAAAACGATCGTTCCGCCGCGCCGGGCCATCCCGATGGCCTGCCCGAACGCTGACGGGTGCACTGCCGTGACCAGGACTCCATGACATCCTCCGGTTTCGCGCTGGATAACTTCGATGGGGTCTTCGTGCAGGGCGTTGACGGTCAGTTCGGCGCCGTGCTTCTTGGCCAGGGCCAACTTGTCATCGGCAATGTCCACCGCAGCGACCCGCAGCCCCATGGCGACGGCGTACTGGACAGCGATGTGCCCGAGTCCGCCGATCCCGGAGATTGTGACCCACTGGCCCGGCTTGGCCTCGGTCATCTTCAGGCCCTTGTAGACGGTCACGCCGGCGCAGAGCACGGGTGCGATTTCCACCGGGTCCGAACCGGCCGGAATGCGGGCGGCAAACCGGCTGTCGACCAGCATGTACTCGCCGAAGGAGCCGTCGACGCTGTAACCGGCGTTCTGCTGCGCCTCGCACAGGGTTTCCCAGCCAGTGCGGCAGTACTGGCAGTCGCCGCAAGCGGACCAGAGCCACGCGTTGCCGACCAAATCGCCGATGGCCAGATCGGTGACGCCTTCGCCGAGGGCGACAACCTCGCCCACGCCTTCGTGGCCGGGAATGAAGGGCGGTGACGGCTTGACCGGCCAGTCTCCCTCCGCGGCGTGCAGGTCGGTGTGGCATACGCCGGTGGTGAGGACCTTGACCAGGGCCTCTCCGCGTCCCGGCACGGGAACGGGCAGGTCCTGGATCTGAAGATCCTTGCCGAATTCGGTAACTACAGCTGCTCTCATCGTCGTCATTGTCGATATTCCTTCGTCGTTTGTAGCCGCAGCAAATAATGCGCAGGCATGAGTTTGAACGTCACTCCAGAAGCCGGGCGTGATGCCCGTTGTCCGCCGAAAGCCTCACCGGGGGTGCGGGTGAGGCCCGCGGATTGTCAGGGTGTGGATAACCCAACCATCGCTGGCACTTGTGCTGAGCAGGATGATGGCCGCTGCCTAAAGCCTAGGGAAGGGAGGGTTGCGACGAGGTTGCAGTCTTGTGAGTCAGGTCACCTTGGCTGGTGAGTTCCGAGTTCGGCTTCCAGGCGCTCGATGTCGGCCACCACCCCAGCCCTCTTAGGGGAGCGGGGCGGCAGCAGCTTCAGCGCCGCCATCCGGACGGCAATGTCATCGCTCGCTTCGGGAAGTTCCGCATACTGGAGCAGGGCTTCCGCGCTGCCGTCCGTTAGGACCGCCTCCCGAAGGAGTGTGGAGACGCGCCTGCGCAGCGTCACCACACCCGGAGCCTCGGAGCGAGGCAACACCGGTCCGCGATAAATCTCCAGGGCGACTCGGTGTGCCCCGCGCTGGAGGCAACTGAGAACCTGTCCGGCGTCCGGCAGCACGTCCACGATGAGTCTGTAGGGCCGAGATTCCGGTACGGCGGCAGGATTGAACTGCTGCAGGACTTTTCTCAACCGGACCATCTCCGCCCGAAGTGTCATGGCTGGGACTTCCCCGAACAGCATGCCGCCCAGCTCTTCGCCGCTGAGACCATCCGGATGGATGCTCAGCAGGGCCAGAATCTCACTGTGCCGTGGAGACAGCGATACTGTTCTTCCTTCGATGCTGAGCAGCGCGTGGTCGCGGCCGAGCAGTTGCAGGCTGTTGCGATAGAGGCTCCGGGCCGGGCTGCCGGGAACGGTTCTGGGCCTTGCGGCGGACGCGGGCTCTCGCCGCCGTGCGAGCCGGTCGCGTTGCGCAGCGGCCAGCAGGAGACGCTCCACGTGCAGCTGCGCCTGCGCGGCCGCGACCGCAGCCTCTACGAGGGAAAGCGTGTGCGGGGCGACTGCCATCTCGGTGCCGGTGATATCCAGGACTCCGATCACGGCGCCGGTGTCTGGATCACGGAACGGCACGGCCGTGCAGCTCCACGCGTGAACAGCCCGGTTGAAATGCTCGGGACCGGAGACCTGGAGGCTGCGGCCCAGTGCCAGGGCGGTTCCAGGAGCGCTCGTGCCCACGCTGGCCTCGGACCAGTCCGCGCCCTCAACGAACATCATGCCCTCGGCACGCCGGCGCAGGGCAGCGTCCCCGTCGACCCACAGGAGCCGGCCCAGCTCATCCCCGACAGCCACGAGCAACCCTTGGTCGGAACTGGGCTGAATCAGCAGCTTGTTAATCACCGGCATGATCGACGCCAGCGGATGGCCGCGACGGTACTCCTCAAGGGCTTCTCCATCGAGGAGTACCGAGGACGGCGGCATGTCAGGGTTGGCCTGCAGCCGGAGCGAACGCTTCCAGGATTCTTCAATGATTCTGCGAAGCGGACCCGTCCCGGACCTGATGCTGAGCTGCATCGATGCTGTGACACGCCTGGCAGCAGATTGCACCGGCTCGGTCGCCGGGTTTGGGGATAGCAACCGGGGACTACGCACGGTGGCTCCAGTGTCGACAAACAGGAGTGGGGTCCAAGTGGCCCCAATCACAAGGATACCGCCGCTGTATGCCTTGATCGCGGCCTGGCCCCATCACAAACTGCTGACGGAGTCCATCTAGACGCGTCCCAGGGCGTCGATGTCCTCGAGGAACTGCTGGTGCACTTCATCGCTGACCGTTGTCCGGGTGTCCGCGATCGCGTCGAGATAGTCCTGGGTCGAGGGGCCCTTCCGGACCGCCTCGCGGATTGAGGCGCTGCCGCCGGACGCCGCGCCGCCGTCGTCGTACACCGCCTTTTCCAGCGCCCGCTGGGAGGCGCTGCGGGCCGCGTATTCGATGTCCGCGGGGGAGAAGCCCTCGGTACGATCCACCAGGAGCTCGACGTCGACGTCGTCCACCACGGCAACGGGGATGAAGCGCTGCCACATGGCCTCCCGGGCCTGCCGGTCCGGCAGGCCGATCGGGATGACGTAATCGAACCGGCCGTGCCGCAGGAACGCCGAATCCAGGGCGCGGATGAAGTTGGTGGCGCAGACCAGGAGCCGGCCGGGCTGCTCGCGGAAGGCCGGGATGATCTTCAGGAGCTCGTTCGTGACGCCCTGCAGGGGAGAGGGCGGTTCGCCCGAGCGCTGCGCGGCGATCTCCTCGACCTCGTCGATGAAGACCACCGCGTGCTCCAGTTCGGCGATTTCCAGGAACGTCTCGCGCAGCGCCCCGGCCAGCCCCTTCGGATCGGCGGCCAGCCGGGAGGGGAAGACCTCCACGAACGGCCACTCCAGCCGGGACGCGATCGCCTTCGCAAACGTCGTCTTGCCGGTACCGGGAGGGCCGAAAAGGACCACGGCGCGCGGCGGCACCACACCGTATTCGTCGGCGAGGTCGGCCTCCGCGAGCGGAAGGACCAGCCGGCGCTCCAGGAGTTCCTTTTCGAGGCGCATGCCTGCGACGTTCTCCCACAGGTCACGGGCCAGGATGCGGCCGCCAAGCAGGCTGAGGGGTTCCAGTTCCTGGCGCTGGACCGGGATCTTCCGTTCGAAGTAGCGCAGGTTCTTCTTCAGCGCGAAGCCGCGGCCCAGGAACGCCTCCACCCGGGTTTCGGATTCCGGCATCAGGGCCGAGAGCTTGTTGAGCCCGTGCGGTGCCATCCGGTTCTCGACCGCGGCCAGCAGCGAGGTGCCGATCCCGCGGCCCCGGAATTCGGGCAACGTGGCCAGGAAGACGATCCAGCCCTGGTCATGGGCGGCCCGTCCGACGGCGGCGCCCACCACCTGCTCGCCCTGCACCGCGACGACGGCGTGGTCCTTCTCGCAGGAGGCCAGGACCTCAGAGAGCGCGTAGACGGGCTCGACATTTGATTCCTTGAGGGACTCCCAGAGGTGCAGGATGCCGTCGAGGTCGGCCGAATGGAAATCCCTGATCCGCCAATTGGTCATGAGCTGTCTCCCGGGTGGTTCGTCGCTGAGCCATGTTGAGTCTGTCCGCTGAGCATATTCGAACCACGTGCAGGAGAGGTTGCGGGGACGTTGCGTTACGCGGAGGCGGACTGCCGGGATGTTACTCCGAATCCCCGCCGGTCCCACGCACGGGTCGGTTGGCCACGAGCGGATACGGGCCGGTGAACCCGTCGCGGACGGCGGCGATCTCCAGGATGCGGTGCCGGCAGAGGCGCCAGCCGAGCATCAGCAGCGGGATGATGACCGTGAGGGAGGCGATGGTCCACGTTCCGACTGGCGAGTCGAAGGCCATGAGGACCAGCACCGCCAGGAGGAAGGCCAGGGTGATCCAGCCCGTGACGGGTGCGCCCGGCATACGAAACGCGGGCCGGAGCAGTTCTCCGCGGGCTGCGAGCCGGGCGAGCTGCATCTGGCAGAGAACGATCATGGCCCAGGTGCTGATGATGCCCAGCGATGCGACGTTCAGGACGATCTCGAAGGCCTCGGCCGGGACCACGGCGTTCAGGATCACGCCCAGGACAGCCACTGCGGCAGTGAGGGCGATGCCGCCGTAGGGGACACCGGACTTATTCATCCGGCCTGCGAATTTCGGCGCGGAACCGGAAATGGACATCGAGCGCATGATCCGGCCGGTGGAGTAAAGGCCTGCGTTGAGCGAGGACAGCGCCGCGGTAAGGACCACGAGGTTCATGATGGCGTCCACGCCGTCGACCCCGATGGAGCCGAAGAATGTCACGAAGGGGCTTTCGCCGGCCTTGTAGGAGCTGTAGGGCAGCAGCAGGGAGAGCAGCACGAGCGAGCCGACGTAAAACACCGCGATGCGCACGATCACCGTGTTGATGGCCCGCGGCATGATCTTTTCGGGGTTTTCGGTCTCGCCGGCGGCGGTGCCGATCAGTTCGATCGAGGCGTAGGCGAACACGACGCCCTGCATCACCACGATGGCTGGCAGCAGGCCATTGGGGAACATGCCGCCGTTGTCCGCGATGAGGCTGAAGCCGACTTCCTGCCCGGCCACGGGCGTGCCGAAGATGACGAAGTAGATGCCGACGAGCAGGAAGGACACGAGCGCCACGACCTTGATGAGCGCGAACCAGAATTCCAGCTCGCCGAACACCTTGACGCTGATCAGGTTCAGGCCCAGGACCAGGATCAGGGCCGCCAGCGCCCAGGTCCACTGCGGCACGTCCGCGATGGGCGCCCAGTATTTCTTGAAGAAGTTCATGTACAGTGCGACGGCGGTGATGTCCACGATCGCGGTCATGGCCCAGTTCAGCCAGTACAGCCAGCCGGTGACGAACGCGGCCTTCTCGCCGAAGAATTCGCGGGCGTAGGACACGAACGAGCCGGACGAGGGCCGGTGCATCACGAGTTCGCCGAGCGCGCGCAGGATCATGAAGGCGAAGAACCCGCAGACGGCATAGCTGATGATCAGGGCCGGACCGGCAGTGGCGAGCCGGCCGCCGGCGCCCATGAACAGGCCGGTGCCGATGGCGCCGCCGATCGCGATCATCTGGACCTGCCGGGGTTTCAGGCCCTTGTGGTAGCCCTGGTCCTCGGCGTGGAGCGCAGCTCCCGAGGCGTGGGCATGAGCCGGAATGGTGTGGTCGGTGACGGCGGATTGTTGCTGGGTCTGCTGTTGAGCGGGCAGTTTTTGGGCGCGGGCAGTGTCAGGAGAAGTCATGGGGGTCCTTCGGGGTTCGGAGGGGCGCTACTTGCTCAGGTTGGCCAGGCGCTGCGGGCTGAGGAGCTCGGTGAGCTGCTCGTCGGTGAGCAGGCCGTGTTCGAGCACGAGTTCCGCGACGCCCTTGCCGGTGGCGAGGGCTTCCTGGGCGATGGCCGTGGCTGTGGCGTAGCCCAGTTGCGGGTTCAGGGCGGTGACGAGGCCGATGGATTGTTCCACGGTGAGGCGGAGGTGTTCGGTGTTGGCGGTGATGCCCCGGACGCAGCGGGCCGTGAGGGTGCGGCACGCGGCTTCGAGGTGGGAGATGCTCTTGTGGAGGCTGTGGACGATGATGGGTTCGAAGGCGTTGAGCTGGAGCTGGCCGGCCTCGGCGGCCATGGTGATGGTGACGTCGTTGCCGATCACCTCGTAGGCGACCTGGCTGACCAC
>NZ_KI914945.1:145363-150321 GCF_000520575.1 Arthrobacter sp. I3 | reverse complement strand
CGCCTGCCGCGGCAGCAGGAGCGGACGCGGGCCGCGACGGTGCTCCCGCGGGGGGCGCCGTCGGGGAAACCGGCGGCTGTGCGTTTGCGCCCTGGGCCTGGCCATAGTTGATGTACCCGGCGTCGACTTCCTCGTCGTCGTAAAGCCCGTCGTAGGTTTCGGGTTCGTGGGAGCGGGCCTGCCCAAAGATCTCGCTGCCCAGCGTGTCCGTGAAGAAGGGTTCGACGTACGGCGGGTTGGAAGAGACTACAAGATCCAGCAGATCCGCCGCCGAGGTGTGGTTGGTGATCAGGTACGTGGTGGCATCGCTGACGCCAAGATCGAGGATCTGCACGTTGCCGGGGCGTTCGCCCGTGGCCACTTCACGGGCGCTCTGGGCCACCTGGTCGGCGTTGCCCGGGCCTGCGACGAGGATGCTCACGGGGCGGTTGAGCACCTGGTCCACACCGTCCAGCACCAGATCCTGGTCATGTGAGGTCAGTACGGTGGCAGTGACCTTGTAGCGGCCACCGAGTACTGATCCGACATCGATCGGGTGGGACACGGGCTCCTCCTAGACTGTCCGGGACCTGCCGACGTGGTCACTCCGAGAGCGACCGTGTGCCCTCCGGTAAGCCGGTTGACCGCTGGTCCGCAACTTCCCTTGTTAGTCTTCGATCCTAGCCGATGCTCTGTCCGGGCCGCGTGAGCACGGCAGTTCGAAACGGAGCCGGGATCATTTTTTCTTTTTCCCGCCAAACGGGAAGTAGGGGTTGTGGCCGGCCGGGCCCTGGTAGGTGCGGCGGCCCGGCAGGGGAACATCGCCCTTGCCCAAGCCGCCCTGCGCAGTGCTGGGGAGGTCTTCTGCCGGCAGGTAACCGCCCTCCGGGCCCGCGGGACGGCCGTAAGGGAACGAGTCCTCTTCCCGGATGTCGGGACCGGCACGGAACGACTCGGCGTCGAACTCGCCGGAAATTCGCGGAATCAGACCCGTATCCACCGAGACGGTGGCCCGCTCCGGTGCCCTCCGGACCTCCGCCGCGCCGCCTGCCTGCGGCCCCGTGCCGGGCCCTGCGGCGGTGCTGCGGCGGAGCCGCCCAAGGAGCGGCGCCAGGAGGTCGTGCAGCTCGGTGACCCGGAAGAGCTTCAGCAGCAGGAAATAGGCGGCCAGCATGACGGGACCGACGACGACGATTGTCACCAGGGCGGCGATCCGGTCGCTCCAGGCGTAGCCGTCCGGGTTGTAGCTGCCCAGCAGCCACAACGCCACAGCTCCGGCGAGGGCGGAACCCAGGGCCGCATACCCCATGCGGATGTAGGAGCTGGCGATGCGGGGCCCGTCGAGGTGGCCCAGGAGCCGGCGCAGGAAGGTCGCGCTGACGATCACGGAGAGGATATTGCCGGCCGTGTAGAGGATCGCGATGGCGAAAATGATCTGATCGAACGGCAGGAACTGGATCGCGAACGCGGCCGCCAGGTTGACCAGCGCCAGGACCAACTGGATGAAGAACGGTGTCCGGGCGTCCTCATTGGCGTAGAACACCCGCGACATCATGAAGTTGGCGCTCATGAACGGGGTACTGAGGGCCAGGATCGTGAGGGTTTGGGCCAGCATGACGCCGTCCTGGCGCTGCCCGCCCGAGAAGAACATGCCCAGCGGTCCGGCCAGCGCAAAGAGCGCCAGCGCGCCAAAGACGGTTGCCACGGCCATGGTCCGCAGCCCGTGGGAGAGCGCGTTTCGCAGGGCGGCCCGGTCACCGTCCTGGGACGCCCGGGTCATCCGGTTGAACAGCACGGTGGCCAGGGACAGGGCAATGATGGAGTGCGGCAGCAGGTACAGCTGGCTGGCCACCTCCAGCACCGCGTTGCCCGGAATGTTGCCGGCCGCGGCGGTGTCCCCCGCCTGCTGAAGGCGGAGCCGTTCCGCGCCCGGGATCGTCGCGATGCGCATGACGTAAAGGAAGGCGAACTGCCCGACGGCGGCTGTCGCCAGGGTCCAGACACTCAGCTTCGCGGCGTGGCCCAGACCGACCCCGCGCCAGCCGAAGCGCGGCCGCAGCCCGAGCCGGAGCCTGAACACGGGGATGAGCAGCACGGCGGTCTGTGTGGCGACGCCGATTGTGGAGAACCCGGCGACGAGGATGGTCTGGAACGGGCCCCAGTTGTCGATCGTGTGCGGGTTGGTGGCGTTGGCCCCCATGATGCCGATGAACATGCCCAGCCCGGCGATCGCCACGACGTTGTTGATGATTGGCGCCCACATCGCGGGTCCAAAGGCCCCGTGGGCGTTGAGGACCTGGGTCAGCAGGGCGTACAGGCCGTAGAAGAAGATCTGCGGAAGGCACCAGAACGCGAACGACACCGCGAGGGCCTTCTGCTGCGGCGAGTAGCCCTGGGTGGTCAGTTGAATGACTGACGGCGCCAGCAGCGTGACCAGCAGCGTGAGAACGAGCAGCACCAGCACCGCCAGCGTCAGCAGCCGGCTGATGTAGTCCGCTCCCTTGTCCGGCGCCTTGCTGGCTTTGATGATCTGCGGCACCAGAACAGCATTGAACACCCCGCCGGCCACCAGCAGGAAGATCAGGTTGGGAAGGTTGTTGGCGTTGATGAAAGTGTCGTTGACCGTCGAGCCCAGGCCCAGGGCGGCGGCCAGCATCCAGGTCTTGGCGAAGCCCAGGAAACGCGAAACGAGGGTTCCGGCGGCCATGACGGCGCTGGAACGGGCTTCTCCGGATTGGGCAGCTTTGGAATCGGCGGGGCCGGAGGGTACGGGGGCGGGTTTGGCTGATGACATCGTCTTCATCGTCTCACCCGCGCGGGGCATTAGTCGCTATCCGTGGACGTGACCGGCCGCACCGGCGGCCTTCAGCGGTCTTCCGGCAGGACTTCTTTGGCCAGATCCGCGATGCGGCGTTCGTTGGGGAAGGACAGCTTGCGCGCCAGCTCCTGGATCGGAACCCACGCCACGTCCACGGCTTCCTTGTCCGGATCGTTTTCGATGGTGAGTTCCCCGCCGGTGGCCCGCAACAGGTAGTGGTGCACGGTCTTGTGGACGCGGTGCCCGCTCACGGTGAACCAGTAGTCGATGCTTCCCAGCGGTGCCAGGATCTTGCCTTCGATCCCGGTTTCCTCGGCGATCTCGCGGACCGCGGCTTCCTCGTTGCTTTCCTTGCCTTCCGGGTGCCCCTTCGGCAGGCACCACTCGAGACGTCCGCCGCGGTTAAGGCGCGCGATGATCGCTACCCGCAGGTCGGCGTCGGACATGTCCACCACGACGCCGCCGGCGGAGATTTCCTCCACGGTGGGCAGGGAGGCCTGGCCCGTGTGCTGGACAGGCGCGACGTTGGCACCGATTGCCGACGGCAACGGTGCGTTTGTCCTCCTGCCGGGAGCGCTCGGTACGGGATGGGCCATGAGGTCCACTCTAACGACTCTTGCCCGCTGTTGATGACCTAAACATGGCCGGAAAGTAGACGGCCGGGAAAGTCGGCCCTGAGCGGTTCGTGCGCAATCGTGACGAACCCGCCGGATCCTTGTGGGTTCCGGTGTGGTGCTGGCGCGGTTTTCTGACAAGCTTAAGTAACTATGGCGCACGCACATCACAAGACTGACTCCCACACCGTTTCTTTCCAGGTGGATCCGGTGGTTCTGGAGCTCGGGCAGCGCTTCGTCGACGCCGGCCACGAGCTGTCCCTCGTGGGCGGGCCCGTCCGTGACCTTTTTCTTGGCAGGGTCTCGCCCGACCTGGACTTCACCACTGACGCCACTCCGGACCAGACGGTTGCCCTGATCAAGAAATGGGCGGACAACTACTGGGAGATCGGGCGCGCCTTCGGCACCATCGGGATGCGCAAGGGCGACTTCCAGATCGAAATCACCACCTACCGGGCCGACGCCTACGATCCGGAGTCCCGCAAGCCGATAGTGGCTTTCGGAACATCCCTGACGGATGACCTGCTGCGGCGGGACTTCACGATCAACGCCATGGCCCTGCGGCTGCCCATGCTGGAGCTCGTCGATCCTTTCGGCGGCGTCCGCGACCTGCACGCCTCGATCCTCAACACGCCCGGGCCGCCGGAAACGTCCTTCTCCGACGACCCCCTGCGCATGATGCGCGCCGCGAGGTTCGCGGCCCAACTGGGGGTGTCGCTGCACGCCGACGTCCGCGAGGCCATGGTCCGGATGGCGGAACGGATCAGCATCATCTCGGCCGAACGCGTGCGCGATGAACTGATCAAGCTCATCTGCGCCGCGCAGCCGCGGGCCGGGGTGGACCTGCTGGTCGATACCGGACTCGCGGACCTGGTCCTGCCGGAAGTCTCGGCCCTGCGCCTGGAATCCGATGAACACCACCGCCACAAGGACGTCTACCAGCACTCGCTGCAGGTCCTGGAACAGGCTGCAGCGCTGGAGTCGAAGGCGGACGGCCCGGTTCCCGGCCCGGACTTCGTGTTGCGGTTCGCGGCCCTCATGCACGACGTCGGCAAGCCGGCCACGCGCCGCTTTGAACCGGGCGGCGCAGTGAGCTTCCGCCACCACGACATGGTGGGCGCCAAGCTGACCGCCAAGCGCATGAAGGCGCTGCGCTTCGACAACGACACCATCAAGGCCGTGGCCAGGCTGGTGGAGCTGCACATGCGCTTCTACGGCTACGGTGAGGCCGGCTGGAGCGATTCCGCGGTCCGCCGCTACATCACCGACGCCGGTCCCCTCCTGGAGCGCCTGCACCGGCTCACCCGCTCCGACGTCACCACCCGGAACCAGCGCAAGGCGGACCGGCTGTCCTTCGCCTACGACGACCTCGAGGACAGGATTGCGGCGCTGCGGGAGCAGGAGTCCCTCGACGCCGTCCGCCCGGACCTGGACGGCGGCCAGATTATGGCGCTGCTTGGCCTCAAGCCCGGTCCCGTGGTGGGCCGCGCCTACAAATTCCTGCTGGAAGAACGCATGGAGCACGGCCCGCTCGATCCCGCCGTCGC
>NZ_KI914945.1:123026-145263 GCF_000520575.1 Arthrobacter sp. I3 | reverse complement strand
CGGCGCCGAACTTTCCACCACTGAGGAGTCCTAAGTGATCGCACCATCCAACGGCCCCCGCCCCCAACTGTGGATCCTGCGGCACGGTGAAACAGAGTGGTCTAAGAGCGGGCAGTACACCGGTCTCACGGACATGCCCCTCACGGTGGAAGGCGAGCAGCAGGCCGTGGAGGCGCGCAGGGTGCTCGAGACCGTCGACTTCGACCTCGTACTGACCTCACCCCTGCGCCGCGCCCGCCGGACCGCCGAACTCGCCGGCTACCCCGACGCCCAGTTGGAGCCGCTGGCGGTGGAATGGGACTACGGCGACTATGAGGGCATCAGCTCGGACCTCATCCGCAAGGACAACCCCGAATACCTGATCTGGACGCACGGCGTGCCCAATGGTGAAGCGCTCGACGACGTCGCCGCCCGCGCGGACAAGATCGTGGCCCGGGTGCTCGAATCGGGCCTGGACAATGTGCTGATCGTCGCGCACGGGCATTTCTCCCGCATCCTGACCGCCCGGTGGCTCGGGTTGGACCCCCGCGAGGGCCGGCATTTCGTGTTGGGGACCGCCAAAGTCTGCACACTGGGATGGGATAAGAAGACACCGGCAATCGTGCGCTGGGGACTCTAAAACAGGTTTTTAAAACAAAGTCAAAGAAAGTTTATGAATTCGGTAGGCAGCGGCCGTATTCGTAGTGTATTTTTATTTCTGACCCCAAGGCGACTTGCCGGGGTCACGGCGCGCGTCGCCCGGCCAGTCAGCCGGAGCCGCGGCAGAACAGAAAAGGAGGTTGGGAAAATGATGATTACTTTGACTAGCGGATGGATGTACTCCACCACCGCCAACCCGGCCTCGTTCGCTGAACCGCGCCCAAATGTCGGACTGACTGTTTCCTGACCGCGTTCCCGTCCCGGGCAATGCAGCTTGGGGCCCGTGGCAGTTGGCCTTCCTCAACGGAAAGCCCAATGACGGCAGCCTGATCAGGCGGAACCACGCGGTTGCGCAGCCTCCCCATAGTTCGGAACCCAGCTTCTTGTTGGGGTTTCGGCGCTACCGCGTCCAGGGGCCATTCTCCATCGAATAACTTTTTCCTATTCGGAATTCCGGCCTAAATTAAGGCCGGGGATTTCCGGGCTAATTGCCACGCCCGGAACCGGCTATTCGAATTCCTTGCATCCAGGGCTCTATTTGTCGCGCCCAAAATGCGGCCGCCCGTTTCATCCGCCCACTCCTGCTGCCTCCAGGTCGCCCCATTGAGCCCAGGCGGCGCAATCCTCCACCAACGAAAGGTCCCTGTGACTACCGCAACCACCGCTCCAGCCCACCGCACAGCCCTGCCCGCCACCCGGGCACGCCGATCGAGTCCCCGAGGGGAGGTAAGAACCATGATGAACAAGCTCTATACGGTCCTGTTCCGAAAGCTGGCCCGCAGGGAGTCGACACGCTTCAACGGCCAACTCCTGGACCAGAGGCGGGACGACACGTTCCTCGCCATGCATCAGGCCGGCCTGATTCGCTGACGCCCCGATCTGCTGACGGCCGGACACTTCCGCCACCGGCGCATGGACTAATCCCGTGCACGGGCGACGCCCCTTACCGGCAGGACTGTCCGCAGCGAAGGAGGACCTGATGACTGACATTGGAACCGATCCCAGGGAGCCCGTGCGTGGCCGCACGGGCTCCCCCTTTTAAGCGTCCCTTCATGGTCCGCCGTCGTGGCGGCCTCCGATACGACGTGCCAGCGAAGACCGCGGCGCGGCATGGGTCAATGTCCCCCGGTAAGCTCAAGGTCATGCAGGAGACAAAGCCGCCGGAGCGCAAACGGGTCCGATTGGTCATCCCGAGCCGCAGCGACCCTTTTCTCCGAAACTTCACGGAACTGGTAGGCGGCCCTTTGGGCCACCGCTCGGCGCCCGGGATCGTTTCGCCGGGATTCTTTACGGTGGATCGAGTTCTGGTGATCCTCACTGTCCTCGCCGCCCTGGCCGGGATTCTGCTCAAGAACTTCTGCCGCACCAACGGCTGGGAAACACCCGGGCAGTTCTACGCCACGTGCTACTCGGACTTTCCGGAGCTGTTCCGCAACCGCGGCCTCGGCGATGGCGCCTTCCCCTTCATTACCCCGGGAAGCCTCTTCGAGTACCCCGTGCTGATGGGGTTGATCGCGGGTGCCACCGCACTTCTGGTGCCCGGGGCCGGCACCGACGATCCCCGCGTCCTTGGCTACTTCGACGTCAACGCCACCCTGATCGCCGCCGTCTGGATCATCACCGTGCTGGCCACGGCACGGACGAACCGCCGGCGGTCCTGGGACGCGGCGATGGTTGCCCTCGCCCCCGGCATTGTCCTGGCGGGCGTCATTAACTGGGACATGTGGGCCGTGTGCATGCTGGCTCTTGGCATGTACTTCTTTGCGCGGAACAAGCTCGTCCTCGCCGGGATCTTCATCGGCCTGGGCACGGCCACCAAGCTCTACCCGCTGTTGATCCTCGGCGCCGTCCTGCTGCTGGCGCTCCGGAGCGGGCGCATCCGGGCGCTGCTGATCACGGCCGGTGCCGCAACCGCGGCCTGGCTGGCGGTCAACGTCCCGGTAGCCGCGGCAAATCCGGACGGCTGGAAGTACTTCTACCAGTTCACGCAGGAGCGGCCGGCGGGCTACAGCTCACCCTGGTTCGCCTACAACCTGGTGGCCGCCCGGCTGGGCTGGAATCCGCTTGAAGCCGCGGCCATCAACTCCCTGGCACTGGACCTGTTTCTCCTGGCCTGCATCCTGATTGCGGTCCTTGCACTGACGGCACCCCGCCGGCCGAGGATCGCGCAGCTGGCGTTCCTGATCGTGGCCGCGTTCATCCTGACCAACAAGGTGTACTCCCCCCAGTTCGTGTTGTGGCTGATCCCCCTGATCGCCCTCGCCCGGCCCCGCTGGCGTGACTTCGTCATCTGGCAAGCCATCGAAGCGCTGCACTGGGGCGCCATCTGGATGTACCTGGGGCAGGCAACCAGCGGCGGCTCGACCCAGCACAACATCGACATGCCCTACTACGTCCTGGCCGTGGTTGCCCACATGCTCGCCACCGCATACCTGATGGCCCGTGTCGCCTGGGACATCTGGGATCCGTCCAGCGACGTGATCCGCCGCCACCGCATCGATGATCCGCATGGCGGCCCCTTCGACGGTGCCCCGGACTGGCTGCGGATTGATCTGCGCCGGCCCGCGGCGTCCCTGGTGCCGTGGCGGAAGAGTGCCGTGGCGGAAAGCCACAGCGCATGACTGACGTCGCCGTCGTCGGTTCCGGCCCCAACGGGCTGGCCGCGGCGGTGACCATGGCGCGGGCTGGACTCAAAGTCCACGTGTTCGAGGCGGCCGCCACACCCGGCGGCGGACTGCGCACCGCCGAACTGATGGAACCGGGCCACTTCCACGACGTCTGTTCGGCCGTGCACCCCATGGTTCTGGCCTCACCCTTTTTCCGCCGGTTCGAGCTGTCCAGGCGCGTGCCCCTGGAGGTGCCCGAGCTCTCGTACGGATCCCCGCTTGACGGCGGCCGCGCGGCGCTGGCCTACCGTTCCCTGGACCGCACCGTTGCGGAACTCGGGCAGGACGGCGCCGCCTACCGCCAGCTCATGGAGCCCCTCGTGCGGCGGGTGGAGGGCGTCGCGGACCTCACCCTGAACCAGCTGCTGCGGATTCCGGCAGATCCCCTGGCCGCCGCCGCGTTCGGCCTCCGGGCGCTCGAACAAGGCTCGCCGCTGTGGAATGCGAGGTTCAGCCAGGACCTGGCTCCCGCACTGCTGAGCGGCGTCGCCGCGCATGCCGTGGCGCCGCTGCCCTCGATCACCGCCGCCGGCGCCGGGCTGATGCTGGGCGCCCTGGGCCATGTCGGCGGCTGGCCGGTTCCGCGCGGCGGATCGGCCGCGATTGCCCAGGCGCTGACCGCTGACATCGAGGCCCATGGCGGGGTGGTCGAGACCGGCAGGCGGATCACATCGCTCGCGGAGCTGCCGCCGGCCCGGGCCACGCTGCTGGATGTGGCGCCCCCCGCGCTGCTGCACCTGGCGGAGGGCCTGCTCCCGCCGCGCTATAGGAGCGCCCTGGCGTCCTTCCGCTTCGGGAACGCTTCCTGCAAGGTCGATTTCATCCTCTCCGGCCCGGTGCCGTGGGCGGCGGAAAGCCTCGCCGATGCGGGGACGGTGCACGTGGGCGGCACCAGGGCGGAAACCGCCGAAGCGGAGCGCCAGGTCGCCTCGGGACGGCATCCGGACCGGCCCTACGTGCTGGTATCCCAGCCCTCGCGTTTTGATGCCGGCCGTGCGCCGGCCGGCCGGCACATCCTGTGGACCTATTGCCACGTTCCGGCCGGTTCCACCGCGGACATGAGCGATGCGATCATGGCGCAACTGGAGCGCTTCGCGCCCGGGTTCCGGGATGTGGTGGTGCAGTTCAAGGTGACCACGGCCGCAGGGCTGGCGGCGTACGACGAGAACTTCGTCGGTGGGGACTTCGGCGCAGGCCGCATGGATCTTTGGGGCATGTTGCGGCGGCCGGTGCTGAGCCCGGTGCCCTGGCGGACGCCGCTGCCAGGGGTGTACTTGTGCTCGTCGTCGACCCCGCCGGGTCCCGGCGTGACCGGGATGCCCGGCTTCCACGCCGCCAGGTATGCCCTCAAGGACATGTTCGGGCTAAGCGTCCCGGACCTCGGGCACCGGGTCCCCTAGCCGCTAGCCCCGACGCGGCGCCGCAGCGGCCGCCGTTGCCGCCACGGCGGACAGCCGCCCGTCGCGCATGCTCGCGACGGCGTCGGTGAGCGGGACGAAATCGGTGTCGTGGGTGACCATGACCGTTGCCACGCCGAACTCGTCGGTGACCTGCCGCAGCAGCCGGATAATCGCTTCGCTGCGCTGGTGGTCAAGGGCCGCCGTCGGCTCGTCCACCAGCAGCACGGCAGGGTTGCCCATGAGTGCCCGGGCAATGTTGACGCGCTGACGCTGACCGCCGGAGAGCTGGTGCGGCCGCTTCTCCAGGGCATGCCCGAGACCGACAAGGTCCAGCAGAGCCGCGGCGCGTTCCCCGGCATCCCGGGCCGTCCCGCCGCGCAGGCGCTGGGTGATCACGAGCTGCTCCACCGCGGTGAGGGAGGGCAAGAGGTTGGGCTGCTGGAAGATGATGCCGATCTTGTCCCGCCGCAGTGCGGTGCGGCCGGAGTCGGGCAATCCGCCGGCGTCCTCGCCGTCGACCACCACCAGGCCTGCGGTGGGCCGGACCAGGGTGGCGGCGACGGCCAGCAGGGACGACTTGCCGGACCCCGAGGGGCCAAGCAGGGACACGAATTCGCCTGCGTGCACCTTGAGGCTCACGGCGTCCAGAGCCTTGAGGATGCCGTCTCCGTCCGGGTACTCCAGGGTGACGTTGACGAGGTTCAGGGCGGCGTTGTTCAGAGTTGAGTTCACGAGATATGCCTTTCTAAGAATATATATGCAGGGGCGAGGCTGCTCAGTTGCCGCCGAGGGCGATGAGCGGATCGACGCGGGCGACGCTGCGGACCGCGAGGGCTGCGCCGGCCAGGCCCAGGAGCACGATTCCGGCGATGGGCAGCAGCGTTGTCCAGGCCGTGAGGAGGAACGGCGCCGCCTGCGACGCGAGGACCCCGCCGGCCACACCGGCCAGCCCGCCGGCCACCGCACCGGCCAGCAGGACCAGGGCAGCCTGCGCCATGGCGTCCCGGAGGATGTAGCTGGCGGACCCGCCCAGTGCCTTCAGAACGGCGATATCCCGGGTGCGCTGGACCGTCCAGACCGTCAGGAAGGCAACAACCACGAGTGCTGAGATGCCGTAGAGGAAGGCCTGCATGAGCAGCAGCGAGCCGTTCTCGCTCTTGTAGGAGCCGAGGGCCTGGAAGGACCCGTCGATCGTGGTGCTGACGGTTCCCGCGGCAGTGTTGGCGGCACCGAGATCCACCCCTGGCCCGGCCGTGGAGTCGAATGTCACGGCCAGCACCGTCGCGGCGTCCGCGTCTTGGATATGCGAGAGCTTCTGCCAATCGGCCAGCGTGGTCCACACGACGCCGGTGTGGGAATACCACTGCTCCGGCACGACGGCCGTCACAACGAGGTCGGTGCCGCCCACCGAGGCGTGGCTGCCGATGCTGAGCTCCAGGTCCTCCGCCAGTCCGGCTCCGACGGCGATGGTTCCCTCGGCCAGCGGGGCGGGGGCCAGGCCGGCGCCGGGCTCGGTACCGAAGACCGCAACGCTTGCCGTGCGCGCCGGAACGCCTCCGGCGCCGAGTGCCTGGAAGCGGCTCTGGCTGATCCCGACGGCGTCTGCGCGGGCGACGCCGTCGCGCGCCGACCACAGGCTCTGTTGGGCGCGCGTGACCTCGGATTCGGTAAACGAGGCCTTGGGTGCGCTCCCGGCCGGGGCGCCGAATACCAGCTGATCGGCCGGGAGGGCGGCGAGGGCCGACGTCGACTGGTTTCCGAGTCCGGCCGTCAGTCCGGAAAGCATGACGAGCAGGAGGGTGATGAGGGCGACGACCGCCCCCATCAGGGCGAACCGTCCCTTGGCAAAGCGGATATCGCGGATAGCGAGATACATGGTGACCCCTTTGAGGTGTTTGAGGCGTTTGTGGCGTTGCTTCCAGCCTTCCCTCCGCCGGGCACCGGGGCATCGGCCGCCCGGTTGGACCGCCGGCACCGTGCGGACGGCCCTGCGATCAACCAAAAGGTTGATTCCGCCGGGGGCGGGCCGTTTTCCGCAGGAGCCCCGCCGCACCGGCACTACGCTGGAAGCATGGAGGGCGACGCCGGCAACACGGTCCACAACGGCACAGGACCCAAGGGCGCACCGCACGCCGGCGCACCGGCGCCGGGCGCGGAGCCCACCGGGGCGGCCGTCATTCTGCGCGTCCTTCGCGTGAGCCTGCACGTCGGCTTTGCCGTGCTGCTTTTGGTGGCGCTGCTCCGGCTCCTGGCCGGCGGCATCACGGGCCAGGAGTGGGTCACCCTGCTGCTGGCCGTGCTGCTCGCCGCCTTCTACCTCCTGGGCACCGTGCTGGAGAAGCGGCACGCCGCCCGCCGGACCCGGTTCGATCCGCGGCCCTACTCGGCCTGGTGGCTGGGCGGCGTCTGCCTCCTCTGGCTGCTGCTGGTCTGGGCCAGTGCCGACTTCGTCTGGCTGGCCTTCCCGCTGTTCTTCCTGCAGTTGCACGTGCTCCGGCGGCGGCTGGCGCTCCCGGCGATCGCACTGAGCACGTTTTTCGTCATTGGGGCGCTCTGGTTCCACAACAGCGGTATCGCAGCCTCGGGGCAGGCCGGCGCAGCGCCGGCCAGCCTGGCGCCTGAACTGCCCATGGTGCTCGGCCCAGCGTTTGGCGCAGCCTTCGCTGTGGTCACGGGGCTGGCCTACCGGGCGCTGTTCCTGGAGGCGGAAAACCAGCGGCTGGCAGCCGAAGAGCTCCGCCGCACCCGTGCCGAACTCGCCCGGACCCAGCACAATGCCGGAACCCTGGCCGAGCGCACCCGGCTGGCCCGCGAAATCCACGACACGCTGGCCCAGGGCCTGTCCAGCATCGTGCTGATGGGACGCGCGGCCGAGAAGGCCCTGGACGACGGCGAACCCGCCGTGGCACGGGACAGGCTCCGCATTGTCCGGGACACGGCCGCCGCCAACCTGGCAGAGGCCCGCAACTTCGTCCGGGCCCTGCAGTCCCCCGACCTTGAGGACGGCTCCCTCGTGGCTGGACTCCTCCGGCTGTGCGAAAAGACCGAAGCGGAGACCGCGGCGCGGGGTGCCGGGCTGCGGTGCCGCCTCGACGTCGAAGGTGTACCGGTGGAACTCCCCGGCACCCACCAGACGGTCCTGCTCCGGGCCGCGCAGGCGAGCCTGGCCAACGTGCGGGCCCATGCGCAGGCGCGCACCGCCGTCGTCACCCTGTCCTTCCTGGGCCCGGACGTGGCCATGGACATCTACGACGACGGCACCGGATTCGACCCCTCGGCCTTGCCGGCCCGTCCGGACGGATCCGGCTATGGGCTGACGTCGCTGCGGGACCGCGTCGCCGCCCTCCACGGGCAGCTGGACATCGAGTCTGCCCCGGGTGAGGGAACAGTGGTGGCCATCCGGCTGCCACTGGGCCAAGCGCCCGGTTCCACCGCCGCGCCGGCGCCGGCGCGCGGGGACCGGAAATGAACAACATCCGGGTGTTCCTGGTGGACGACCACCCCGTGGTCCGGGCCGGTCTGCGGGCAATGCTGGGTGATCTGGAGGGCATCACGGTCGTGGCCGAGGCCGCCGACGGCGGCGCCGCGCTGGCCGGACTGGCCAGGCTCCACACCCTGGGTGAGCCCGCGGACGTGGTGCTCATGGACCTGCAGATGGGCGCGGGCATGGACGGCGTCACGGCCACCGGCCGGATCAAGGCAGGAGAGGCCGGCGAGCCGGCGCCGCCGGTGCTCATCCTGACCACCTATGACTCCGACGCCGACATCCTGGCCGCCGTCGAGGCCGGCGCCAGCGGCTACATGCTCAAGGATGCCCCGCCGGAGCAGATCCGCCAGGCGGTGCTCTCTGCCGCGGCGGGCGGCACCGCGCTGGCCCCCGAGGTCGCGGCCCGGCTGATGGGCCGGATCAGGAATCCGGAGCCTGCCCTGTCCGCCCGCGAGGTCCAGCTGCTCGGATTGCTGGCCACCGGGATGGGAAACCGCGCGATCGCGAAGCAGCTGTTCATTTCCGAGGCCACGGTCAAGACGCACCTGGTGCACATCTACGGCAAACTCGGCGTGGACAACCGCACCGCCGCGATCGCCGTGGCAGCTCAGCGCAGGATCATCCGGCGGCCCTAGGCGTTCCCGGCACCCGAAGTGAAGCCGGGGGGCAGGTGACGGTGCCACGTGACGGTGTTATGTGACAACGGACTTGTCGGTGGCCCGGGCATAATGGGCGCCATGGGGAACTCATCAAAACTTGCACTGGCCCTTGTGGGCCTTGTTCTTGGCGGCTCGCTGGTCGCCTGCGGCGACGGCCGTGAGGGCGCCGAAAGCGCTGCCAAACAGCTCGCCTCCGCGGTGTCTGCGCTCGACGTCGGATCCGTCGCCTTTGAGGGCAAGGACTCCGGTGCCGCCAACGACCAGCTCAAGGAAATATTCAAAGGGCTTGACCCGGCCCGCCCTGCAGTGGAAAGCGGCCAACTGACGCTGGAGTCCGATAAGGCTACTGTCCCGCTTAACTACCGCTGGAAGATCGGCTCCGAAGAGTGGAAGTACACCACCTTCGCCGAGTTCAAGAAGTCCGGCGACAAGTGGCTGACGGTCTGGAAACCGGCCACCCTGGTCCCCGAACTGGCCGAAGGCGAGCTCGTCGGCTCGGCAACCCATTCGCCGTCGCGCGCAGACATCCTGGGCGCCGGCGGGGTCCCGCTGGTCACGTACCGGCCCGTGGTCAATGTTGGTATCGACAAGCCCGCGCTCGGCGGTGCAGACGCCGCCGATTCCGCCACCAAGCTTGCCCAACTGGTGGGGGTCGACCCTGCGGCGTACGGGCAGCAGGTCGCGGCGGCCGGCCCCGAGGCGTTCGTTGCCGCCATCACTTTGCGTGACGAAGGACGGACCATCACCGACGCTCAGATCGGCGAGATTCCCGGCGCCCGCGCCATCCGGGACTCCCTTCCGCTGGCACCAAACCGCACCTTCGCCCGCGCCCTGCTGGGCACCGCAGCGGAGGCGAATGCAGAACAGATCGAAAAATCGAACGGGGCACTCAAAGCCGGGGACACCACGGGCACCGGTGGCCTGCAACAGCAATACGACGCGCAGCTTCGCGGCAGCGACGGCATTCAGGTCTTCGCCGAGAAGGCAGGCCTCACCGCCGCAGAGAAGCAGGCTCTGCCCAACGCGGGACGCCGCGTACTTTTTCAGACTGAGATAAAAGAAGGCACCCCGCTGAAAACCACCCTGGACCCGAAGCTGCAGCAGCTCGCGGAAGACGTCCTCGGCAAGGTCGGCCCGGCGTCGGCCATTGTGGCGCTCCGGCCCTCCAGCGGCGCCGTCCTGGCGGCCGCCTCCGGGCCGGGCAGCAACGGCTACGACACCGCGATGCTGGGACAGTATGCCCCTGGATCGATCTTCAAGATGGTCGATTCCCTGGCCATGTTCCGCAACGGCATGACGCCCGACTCCAAGGTGGACTGCCCGCCCACCCTCACGGTCGACGGCCGCACCTTCAAGAACGCCGAGGGATACCCTGAGTCCTCCCTGGGGTCCGTTACGCTGCGCGATGCCTTTGCGCACTCCTGCAACACCGCGTTCATCAACGCCCGGGACACCGTCACCCAGGCACAGCTCGAATCCGCCGCGACCTCCCTGGGCGTAGCAGTTGAAGCACCCGCGCTCGGCGCGGCCGCATTCCTCGGCTCCGTCCCCGGGGATGCCGAAGGAACCGAACATGCCGCCTCCATGATCGGGCAGGGCAAAGTGCTCCTGTCCCCCCTGGCCGCCGCCGTCATGGCCGGCTCGGTGGCCAAGGGAGCCCCGGTGGCCGCCCAGCTGGTATTGAATCCGAACGAGGGCGCCAGCCCTCCAGATGCCCAGGGCGCCGCCCCCACAGGAACGGCTACCGCCGGCACGTCGCCGACTGCCCCGGCCTCCGGTGACGCGACACCGTCGGCCCCCGCACCGGCCACGGCCGTCGAAAAGCCGGTGACTGCAGCGGAAGCCGCGGCGCTGGCTGACATGATGCGGGCCGTCGTCACCAGCGGACATGCCGGGTTCCTGGCCTCCGTCCCGGGCGAGCCCGTCGGGGCGAAGACCGGAACGGCCGAGTTCGGCAACGACACCCCGCCCAAGACCCACGCCTGGATCGTGGCCGTGCACGGTGACCTCGCCGTCGCCGTGTTCGTCGAGGACGGCGGACTCGGGGCGACCACGTCCGGGCCGCTACTCAAGGAGTTCCTGACCCGGGCCGGCTGAGCGGACGGGAAAAGTCCGAGTCGCCGGAAATTCTGCGCCGAAATGGCGGATGCTCCCCCGCGTTGTGCGGGGGAGCATCCGTCTTTCGATGTCAATAGTGCGGGAGCGCCTCAGGCGGCAAAGCCGTCCGCGATGTCCAACACGGCGTCCAGTACCGCCAAGCCCTTCTGGGTGTCTTCCACGCTGGTGTTGCACGGCGGGACAACATGGATTCGGTTGAAGTTCGCGAACGGGAGCAGCCCGCGGGACTTGCAGGCCGCCACCAGCTGGTTCATTTCCGGGCTTGAGCCGCCGTACGGGGCCAGGGGCTCGCGGGTCTTCCGGTCCTTGACGAGTTCGATCGCCCAGAAGACGCCCTTGCCGCGGACTTCACCAACCGAGCGGTGGCGCTCGGTGAATCCACGCAGGGCCGGGCCGATTACCTTCTCGCCGAGGGCTGCCGCGTGCTGGACGATCTGTTCATTCTCCATCGCGTTGATGGTCGCGACGGCGGCAGCCGCCGCGAGCGGGTGGCCCGAATAGGTCAGGCCGCCGGGGTAGACACGGTTGCCGAACGTGGCTGCGATCTCCGGACTGATTGCCACTCCGCCCATCGGAACATAGCCGGAGTTCACGCCCTTGGCGAAGGTCAGCAGGTCCGGAACGACGTCGAAGTGCTCTACGGCGAACCAGGTTCCGGTGCGGCCGAAGCCGGACATAACTTCGTCGGCGATGAAGACGATGCCGTGCCGGGTGCAGAGCTCGCGGACGCCCTGCAGGTATCCCGGAGGCGGCACGTAGATCCCGGCCGTGCCCGGGATGCTTTCCAGGATGAGGGCGGCGATGGTGGACGGGCCTTCGAAACTGATCAGCTGTTCCAAGTGTTCGAGGGCGCGCTGGCTTTCCTCCTCCTCGGTGGTGGAGTGGAAGGCGGTGCGGTACAGGTACGGCGGGAAGAAGTGGACGGTGCCGGTGCTGGCGGTGTCGCTGGGCCAGCGCCGGGGGTCGCCCGTGACGTTGATTGCCAGCTGGGTGCCGCCGTGGTACGAACGGTAGGCGGAGAGCACCTTGTGGCGGCCCGTGTGCAGACGGGCCATGCGGATGGCGTGCTCGTTGGCGTCGGCCCCGCCGTTGGTGAAGAAGATCTTGTTTAGTTCGCCGGGGGTCCGGCCGGCAATCAGGCGTGCAGCTTCGGAGCGCGCGTCGTTGACGTAACTCGGGGCGATCGTGCACAGCTTGGTGGCCTGTGCTGCGATGGCGGACACGACGGCGGGGTGCTGGTGGCCGATGTTGGTGTTGACCAGCTGCGAGGAGAAGTCCAGGTACTTGTTGCCGTCGCCGTCCCAGACGTGGGAGCCCTCGGCCGCGGAGATGACCATGGGATCGATGAGGTCCTGGGCGGACCAGGAGTGGAAGACGTGCTTGCGGTCCAGTTCATAGGCGCGGCGGGCGCCCTCGGCGGCCTCCTGCTGCGGGAGGGTTACGTTTTCAAGGGTCGAGGTCATGACAGCTGCCTTTCGGATTCGGGTGGCTTAGGCGTTCTGCGGGAAGCCGAGGTTGATGCCGCCGTGGCTTGGATCCAGCCAGCGGGAGGTGACCGCCTTGCCGCGGGTGAAGAAACCGACGCCCTCGGTGCCGTGGGCGTGGGTATCCCCGAACAGCGAGTTTTTCCAGCCGCCGAAGGAGTAGTAGGCCATGGGGACCGGAACGGGGACGTTGATGCCCACCATGCCCACCTCCACTTCGTTCTCGAAGCGCCGCGCCGCGCCGCCGTCGTTGGTGAAGATGGCGGTGCCGTTGCCGTATGGGTTGCCGTTGATCATCTCGAGCGCCTCGTCGTAGCTGTCAACGCGGAGCACGGACAGGACCGGACCGAAGATCTCGTCCTGATAGATGGTCATGTCCGGAGTCACCTTGTCGAAAAGCGTGGGTCCGACGAAGAACCCGTCACCTTCCGCGTCGGCGGCGATGTTGCGGCCGTCGACGACGAGTTGGGCACCGGCAGCTTCGCCGGCATCAATGTAGCCGGCAACCTTGTCCCGGTGCTGGGCCGTCACCAGCGGGCCCATGTCGCAGCCGCGCAGCCCGTCGCCGGTGCGCAGGGAAGCCGCACGCTGGGCAATCTTGTCCACCAGTTCATCAGCGATTTCGCCCACCGCGAGCAAGGCAGAGATGGCCATGCACCGTTCGCCCGCCGATCCGAATCCGGCATTGATGGCGGCGTCGGCGGCCAGGTCCAGATCGGCGTCGGGCAGCACGATCATGTGGTTCTTTGCTCCGCCAAGGGCCTGGACGCGCTTTCCGTTGGCCGTCGCGGTCTGATAGACGTACTTGGCGATCGGGGTGGAGCCGACGAAGGAGACGGCTTTGATGTCCGGGTGGTTGAGCAAGGCATCGACGGCCACCTTGTCGCCGTGCAGGACGTTGAAGACGCCGTCCGGCAGGCCGGCTTCTTTCCAGAGTTCGGCCATCCAGTTCACGGCCGTGGGGTCCTTTTCGCTGGGCTTGACGACGACCGTGTTGCCGGCGGCGATGGCAAGCGGGAAGAACCACATCGGCACCATGGCCGGGAAGTTGAACGGGCTGATGACTGCGACCGGACCCAGGGCCTGGCGGATGGAGTGGACGTCCACGTTGGTGGACGCGTTCTCGGTGTAGCTGCCCTTGAGCAGGTGGGGAATGCCGCACGCGAACTCGACGACTTCCTGGCCTCTGGTGACTTCTCCGAGGGCATCATCCAGGACTTTTCCGTGCTCGGAGGTGATGATGGCGGCGAGTTCGCCCTTGCGGGAGTTGAGCAGTTCGCGAAAGGCGAAGAGGATCTGGGTGCGGCGGGCAATCGAGGTGTCTCGCCATGCGGGGAACGCGGCCTTGGCCGCGGCAATGGCGGCGTGGCTCTCGTCCTGGCTCGCGAGCGAAACCTGGCCTGTGATCTTGCCCGTGGCCGGGTTGGTCACCGGGGCCGTGCGCGCGCCGGCGGGGACGTAGCTGCCGTTGATCCAGTGCTCGATGATGTTCAAGGTTTCTCCTCATGCGGTATTCGGGGGTGCGTTGAGTCCAGTGTCCCTACCGGGAGACGGCACCATAAGTGCCAGTGTGTAAGGAGAATCACAGCCTCGTTTACACTATGTAAATGTTGCCCACCGTCGGCTCGATCCTTGACCTTCCCGTTCTCCGCGAGGCCGCGCCGCTCCTGCTCGGCGGCGCCGGGGCCCTCGACAACCCCGTGCGCTGGGTCCACGTGAGCGAATTGCTCGACATTTCCGGGCTGCTGTCGGGCGGGGAGCTGGTGCTTACCACCGGACTGGAGCTGGAAAAGGAACCCGGGCTTACGGCGTCGTTCATCAGGTCCCTGGAGCAGGCGGCGGCGGCCGGCCTGATTGTTGAACTCATCGGCGACAGGAAGCCCAGTTTGGATGCGCTGCGCGCGGCCGCCCTGGCCACGGCTATGCCCGTGGTCGTGGTGCAACGCCGCGTGCGGTTCGTCCAGGTTACCGAAATCGTGCACCGGATCATCGTCGCCGAACAGCTGGAGCGGGTGGAACGCGCCCGCGACGTCCACGAGGCCTTCACGGTGCTGAGCCTGGAAAGCGCAGGGACTGGGCAGGTGGTGGACCAGGCAGCCGCCATGATCGGCGCCCCGGTGGTCCTGGAGGACCTCTCGCACCTCGTCCTCGCGTACTCGGCCGGGCAGCTGCGGACCGTCGAACTGCTGGAGGACTGGGAGCGGCGGTCCAGGACAACACCGGCGCCGCCCGGGACGGGCCGCACCGGGCCCGAGGCCTGGCTGCAGACGCCGGTTGGCGTGCGCGGGAACGTGTGGGGCCGGCTGGTGGTGCCGGTCCCCCTCGACGACGACGAGGCGGCGGCCATGGTACTGGAACGCGCAGCCCAGACCCTGGCGATCAATCGGCTCGCCGAACGGGACCGGCGGGAGCTGAGCCACCACGCGCAGGCGGGGCTTCTCAACGCCCTCCGTCAGCCCCGCGGGCTGGGCGAGGACGAGGCGCAGTCCCGCGCCGCGGCGCTGGGACTCAGGCGGTCGCCGCACTACCTGCCAATTGTGTTCCGGAGCGGCGGAGCAGCCTATGGCCCCTCAACAGGGGCAATGGGAGCCGGAATCGATCCACTGGCTGGGCAACAGGAGGAACGTGCCCTGCTGGAGCAGCTCGCCCGTGCCCTCAAAGCCGTGTCAGGTAGCGCTTTGACCGCGAGCATCCGGTCCGGATCGGTCGGCATGATCCTGGCCGTTCCTGCGAAGCAATTGGAAGATCCGACCCTCCAGCGTCTCGCCGATGCCCTCACGGGCAGCGACACGCCACCCGGCCCACCCCTCCGCGGAGACCGGCCCGGCGGAGGCTGGGCCGGCAATCCGGCGGAGGCGACATGGAGCATCGGCGTGGGGCGCCTGAGGGGTTCCTTGCTCGAAGCGGCGGCGGGCATTGACGAAGCCGCCCACGTCGCCGAAACCGCGGCGACGCTGCGGGGTGATCGGAAGCCGTTCTACCGGGCGACGGACGTCCGGCTTCGGGGGCTGCTGGCCCTGCTGCGCAAGGATCCGCGCGTGCAGCAGTTCGCGGAGTCAGAACTGGAGGGTGTCCTGCAGGCCGACGCCCGGGACGGCGGCGGGCAGCTGGAGCTGCTGGGCCGCTACCTCGAGTCCGGCGGCAACAAAGCGGCTCTTGCCCGCACCGGCTATCTCAGCCGCCCGACGCTGTACGCGCGGCTGGCCCGCCTCGAAGAGCTCCTCGGCGTGGACCTCGACGACGCGGAGTCCCGGACGTCGCTGCACGTCGCCCTACTCCTGCACCGGCTCCGGGGCCTGTGACAGCGCGGATCCGCGCAGAATGCGAGCATTGACGAATGGCGAAGCCTTTTACCTTGACCCAGCTGCGGTATTTCGCGGTGGTGGCCGAGCTCGAAAACATGACTGCGGCAGCCGAAAGGCTGCTCGTGACCCAGTCCACCCTGTCCACCGCCATGGCCCAGCTTGAAGCAAGTTTGTCGACGCAGCTGTTTGTCCGGCTCAGGACGCGCGGCCTGCGGCTGACGCCGTCCGGCCGGCAGCTTGCCCAGGAGATCAAGGTGCTGCTGGAGCATGCGGATTCGCTGTACGAGTCGGCCCGGGGGCTTGCGACAAGCCTGGTCGGAGAGCTCAAGGTGGGCGTGTTTTCGCCGCTGGCACCCTTCAGGCTTCCCGCAATCCTGCAGACCTTCGAAGTTCAGCATCCGGGGGTCGAGGTCTCCTTTCTGGAGGCCGATCTGGCGAGCCTGCAGACCGCCCTCCTCGAAGGGCAGTGCGATGTCGCGCTGATGTATGGTCTCGGCCTGGGCCGGGGCTTTACACACACGGTCCTCGAGCGGGTGCCCCCTCATGTGCTGGTCCATGCTGAACACCCTGCGGCGTCCCGGCCTGAGCGGAGCATCGCGCTGAAGGATCTGGACGGCGAACCCGCGGTGGTGCTGGATCTCCCGCACAGCCGGGACTACTACGAGCAGCTGTACGCGATCGCGGGCGTCGTTCCGAACGTCCGGCACCGCTTTGCCGGGTATGAAACGGTGCGCTCGTTTGTGGCGAAGGGGCACGGGTACGCAGTGCTGAACCAGCGGCTCCACAGCGACCTGACGTATTCCGGCGGCAGGGTGGTGGCCCTGACCCTGACGGACGACTTCCCGCCGATCGAGGTGATGCTGGTCCGCCCCGAGGGGGTGCAACCCACCCGTCGGGCACTGGCCTTTGAGGAGACCTGCATCCGTCTCTACGGTGCCGCCCGGCACTAGCCCGGCGGATTCCCCGTGCCCACCGCGACTGTTACTGCGAAAATCCGCAGTGATTGGCATCGATGAAATCTATTGATTTGGCCAAAACAATCAATTGGACAGATGTGAACCGGATCACACACAGTTGGTCCAGTGCGGTGGTGCCGGCGGGAGTCCAATGGCAAATCCCGCGCAATGACGGCCCTTGGCCGAGTCCCGAAGCGCGACAACCATGTTGATCAAAGGAGATTCAATGGTTCCGATTCACGCCCTAGGTGTCCGACTTATGTCCGGGCCGTGCCTTGCCGGCAACACGGCGGCAACATCAGCAGATTTCATTTCCCGGGTCCGTAACACGGCAGGGAACTTCGGAAACACGGCGCCTCTAGCGTGGCTGTCATGACGATCAACGACATCACGGACCAGCCGGCGTCCGCTTCCCAGACCACAGCGTCTGCCCCGGCCCTGGACAAGGACACTTCGCGGTCCGGCCCCTTTGGCATCACCAAGATGCAGAAGCGAGTCCTCACAGGGGGCAGCATCGGGCAGTTCATTGAATTCTACGATTTCACCCTCTACGGCCTCACCGCGGTCATCTTCTCCCAACTGTTCTTCCCCGGCAGCGACCCGGTCACGGCCATGCTTGCGACGTTCGCCACCTTCGGCGTCGCCTTCGTAGTCCGTCCCGTCGGCGGCCTGTTCTTCGGCGCGCTTGGCGACCGGATCGGCCGCCGCCGGGTCCTGACCATCACGCTCGTCGCCATCGGCGGGGCCACCGCCCTGATGGGGCTGCTGCCGACCTACGGCCAGATCGGCGCCTGGGCACCCGTTTTGCTGGTCCTCTGCCGGCTGATCCAGGGCTTCTCCGCCGGCGGCGAATCGGTGGGAGCGCCATCGTTTGTCTTCGAGCATGCCCCGGTCAGCCGCCGCGGGTTCTGGCTCAATATCACCATCGCCGCCACTGCGCTGCCCTCTGTCGTCGCCGGTTCGATGATCCTCATCCTGAGCCAGTCAATGCCCAACGAGGCCTTCATGGCGTGGGGCTGGCGCCTGCCGTTCCTGCTCGCCCTGCCGCTCGCCCTCTTCGGCGTTTGGATCCGCAGCCGGACGGTGGAAAGCGATGCATTCAATGAGGCCAAGGCTGCCCGGACCAAGGAATTCAGCCCGGTCCGCGAAGCCTTCCGCGAAAACCGGCTCCGCATGGTCCAGGTCATCTTTGTCATGGGCCTCACCGCAATGGGCTTCTACTTCCTCTCGGCCTATTTCGTCTCGTATGTCCAGACCACGGGCCACTTGAGCCGTGAGCAGTCCCTCCTGGTCAACGCCGCCGCCCTCGCCCTTTACGCCGTCCTGCTTCCTCTCGGTGGCCGGCTGGGCGACCGCTTCGGCCGCAAGCCAATGCTCATCGCCGGTTCAGCCGCGCTGGCCCTGCTTTCAGTGCCGAGCTTCATGCTGGTGACCAGCGGAAGCCTCCCTCTCGCCCTCCTGGGCCAGTCCCTTTTCGTGGTGGCGCTCTGTATCTACGGCGGAGGCTGCTACACCTTCTTCGTTGAAATCTTCACCACCCGCACCCGCTTCACGTCGGCGGCAATCAGCTACAACGGCGCCTACGCGCTCTTCGGCGGCACCGCACCGTTCATCGGGACCGCCCTCGTCGGCGGCACCGGAGTGCCTCACGCGCCCGGTTTCTACATGGCCGCAGCCGCCGCCGTCGTGCTCCTCCTGGTGCTCTTCACCAAGGTTCCCGAGACGCGCGGCCGCATGGGCTAAGCCCGCAGCCCCACCCTCTCCACCGCAACCTACAAAGGATTTCCCATGACTTCAGCAGCTTTCCTCGAAGACTTCCACCACGTGGCCACCATCGGCGCCACCCCCGACAACGGCGTCGACCGCCAGGCCGCAACCCCGGAGGACGCGCAGACACGCCACTGGTTCGCTGGGTGGGTGCGTGAGGCCGGATGGGAACTCCGGGTGGACGGGATCGGCAACATGTTCGGGCTGCTGGAGTGGACGCCGGGGGCGCCCTATGTGCTGATCGGATCCCATCTGGACAGCCAGCCGCTCGGGGGCCGGTTCGACGGCGCGTACGGTGTCGTCGCCGCCCTGCACGCGGCCCGGCGTCTGGACGCCGAGGTTGCGGAGGGCGGGGCCGCGCAGCGGTTCAACCTGGCGGTGGTGAACTGGTTCAACGAGGAGGGCGGCCGGTTCGCGCCGAGCATCATGGGAAGTTCGGTGTTTGCGGGACTCCTGCAGCGGGAACAGATGCTGGATGTGGCGGACCTGCAAGGCATCACAGTCCGTGAGGCGTTGGACGGCATCGGGTACCTCGGCACGTCTGACGGGCCCGAGGCGGCCGGCTACGCCGAGATCCACATCGAGCAGGGCAGGATCCTGGAACGCGAGGGCATCTCCATCGGGCTGGTGGACAGCAGCTGGTACACCCAGAAACTGGACATCGAAGTACTCGGCGAACAGTCGCACACCGGAGCGACGGCCATGGCAGACCGGCACGACGCCCTGGTGGCAGCCTCCAAGATCATTCTTATGGTGCACGACGTCACCGCTGAGTTCGCCGAGGAGGCCCTCGTCTCATCCGTGGGCCAGCTGACCCTCGAACCGAACTCGCCCATTGTGGTGGCCCGCAGGGTCCACCTCGTCGCCGACCTCCGCTCCGGCGATCCGGACATCGTAAAGGCGGCCCGCGCCAAACTTATCGAGGACATCGATGCGCTGGCACGCGAACACGACATCAAAGTCAATGTTAAGGACTTCGACATCCGGCCGATCCGCCGCTTCCCCGAAGGCGGGCTTGAACTCGCGGACAAGGTGGCTGCGAACCTGGGCCTTTCCGCGCGGCGGATCCAGACCATGGCCGGCCACGACTCCGTTGCCATGAACACGGTGGCGCCGTCGGTCATGCTCTTCATCCCCAGCGTGGACGGCGTCTCGCACTGCGAACGGGAATTCAGCACAGACGAGGACATGGTTGCCGGCGTGGACATGCTCACCGGTGTAGCCCGGGAGCTGGTTGCCGGCGCCCTGGCCGATGCCTCCCCCGAGCCGGCAGCGGCCTTGGCATGACCGAGCTGCACTACCTCGACGCCGGCACGGCCCTGCGGCTCTTCCGCTCCCGGGAGCTCTCGCCGGTGGAGCTCATGGAAGCGGTGATCACCAGGACCGAGGCCGTCAACGGCGGAATCAACGCCCTGACGGAAACCCTGTTCGAAGAGGCGGTCCCGGCAGCACGGCAGGCCGCCGCACGGTATGCGCGGGGCCGGGACCTCACTCCCCTGCTGGGGCTGCCGGTGGCCGCCAAGGAAAAGCACGGGCTCCGGGGACGCACCCTTTCGCAGGGGCTCGTAGCCCGCAAGGGGGAGCTCGCGCACGCGGACCATCCCGTCATCGACCGAATCCGGCGTGCTGGCGGCATCATCCATGCCCGCACCACCACGCCCGAATACAGCTGCGCAACCGTCACCCACAGTCCCCTGTGGGGGGTCACGCGCAATCCCTGGAACCGGCAGTATTCCCCGGGTGGCTCCTCCGGCGGTTCCGGGGCGGCACTGGCCGCCGGGCTGGCGCCGCTCGCCACCGCCTCCGACATCGCCGGGTCAACCCGTTTGCCGGCGTCGTTCACCGGGACCGTCGGCTACAAGGCACCCTACGGAAGGATTCCCGGCCTGGCCCCGCTCTCCGCGGACCACTACCGCGGCGACGGCCCAATGGCACGGACCGTGGCGGACGCAGCCCTGCTGGCGAACGTTATGGCGGGCCGTCATCCGGGCGACCACAGCTCCCTCGCCGGGAGTCCGGCGTTGTCCGGCCCGCCGGGTGCTGACGCCGGCTCGGCAGTGGCCGGCATGCGCATCGCTCTCTGCATCCGGCTGGGGAACTATCCCGTCGCCGCTGATGTTGAGGCCAATACGCGCGGCGTGGCAGCGGCCCTGCGTGATGCCGGCGCCGTGGTGGAAGAGATCGAGCTGCCCTGGACCACCGAGGACATCAGCCGGACAATGTTCACACATTTCGGCTACCTCCTCGGGCCGGCCATGGAGGACGCGACCGCAGAGTCTCCCGAGCTGCTGGCCCCGTACACACGGCGGTTTATGGCCGACGCCCGGAAAGCCGCCGCGGAAAACCGGTTCGTCGACGGCATCCAGGCGGAAACCCGCATCCAGGCCGAGCTTGCCGCGGCGATGTCCGGCTTCGACGCCCTTCTCTGTCCGGCCTCGGCCGTGGCCGCCCTGGATGCGGACGGCATGTACCTTGACGGGATCGACGCCGGGGGCCAGCGGCTCGGGCACTACTGGCAGGGGCACATGACGGCGCCCTTCAACATCAGCAACCGCTGCCCCGTCCTTGCCGTGCCGAGCGGCATGGCCGACTGCGGCATCCCCACGGGTGTGCAGATCGTGGGCCATCCGTTCGAGGACGCTACAGTCTTCACCGTGGGCGCCGCCGTGGAGGCGGTGCGGCCCTGGGCAGGGCTCCGACCGGACCTCCTGGTAAACAGCCAGGCGACCGGGCCACGGCCGGGCGCCGTCCGGACCTCCTGGTGAACAGCTGGGCCCCCGGCCCCGGCCGGGCCGCCTGGCCGTGGGAAGATTGAACACGTGGCTCATATTGACGTATCCGGCATCGACTACTTCCTCTCCGACGGCACCCAGCTGCTCAACGGGGTGACGTTCAAGGTCCCGGACGGCACCAAGACGGCGCTGATCGGGCCCAACGGGACCGGCAAGACCACGCTGTTCCGCATCATTTCCGGCGACCTCGTCGCGGATGAAGGCGTGATCGGCCGCTCCGGCAACATGGGCATCATGCGCCAGTTCGTGGGCCAGGTCCGGGATGACTCCACGGTCCGCGACCTCCTGGTCTCCGCCGCCCCGCCCGCGCTGGCCACCGCCGCGCGTACCGTCGACGAGGCAGAGCTCGCCATGCTGGAGCACGACGACGAGCCCACCCAGATGGCCTATGCCCAGGCGATCGTGGACTGGGGGGACGCCGGCGGCTACGACGTCGAAACTGTCTGGGACGAGGTCTGCATGGCCGCCCTCGGCCTGCCCTTCGACCGGGCACAGCACCGGCCGGCGTCGAGCCTCTCCGGCGGCGAGCAGAAGCGTCTGGTCCTCGAGGCCCTCTTCGCCGGCCCCGACGAACTGCTGCTCCTGGACGAGCCGGACAACTACCTCGATGTTCCGGGCAAGCGCTGGCTCGAGGCCAAGCTGAATGAGTCGAAGAAGACCGTGTTCTTCATCAGCCACGACCGTGAACTGCTCAACAACGCCGCCGGCCGCATCGTCACCCTGGAACCGGGCATCAACGGCGCCGGCGCCTGGATCCACGGCGGCGGCTTCGGCTCCTACGTGGATGCCCGGGCCGACCGGAACGCGCGCTTCGAGGAGCTGCGCAAGCGCTGGGACGAGGAGCACGTCAAGCTCAAGGAACTCGTCAACATGTACAAGAACAAGGCCGCGTTCCGTTCCGACATGGCCAACCGCTATCACGCGGCGCAGACCCGGCTCGCGAAGTTCCTCGAGGCCGGCCCGC
>NZ_KI914945.1:118865-122926 GCF_000520575.1 Arthrobacter sp. I3 | reverse complement strand
GAGGCCGGCCCGCCCGAGGCCCTGCCGATCGAGCAGAACGTGCAGATGCGGCTCAAGGGCGGCCGCACCGCGAAGCGCGCCGTCGTGGCCGAAAAGCTGGAACTGACCGGCCTGATGAAGCCGTTCTCCACCGAAATCTGGTTCGGCGACCGGGTGGGCGTCCTTGGGTCGAACGGTTCGGGCAAGAGCCACTTCCTGCGCCTGCTCGCCACCGGCGGCACGGATCCGGAGCGGGAGCACCTGCCGGTGTCCGACGTCGAGATCGCGGAGGTGCCGCACGAGGGCACCGTGAAACTCGGCGCCAGGATCCGGCCCGGCTTCTTCGCCCAGACCCATGTCCGGCCCGACCTGCTGGGCAAGACCCTGCTCGAAATCCTGCACCGGGGCGACGAGCACCGCTCGGGCATGGGCCGCGAAGCCGCCGCCGGGGCGCTGGACGGCTACGGGCTGGCGGGGCAGTCCGAGCAGAAGTACGAATCCCTCTCCGGCGGCCAGCAGGCCCGGTTCCAGATCCTGCTGCTGCAGCTCTCCGGCGCCACGCTGCTGCTGCTCGACGAGCCCACGGACAACCTGGACCTGCACTCAGCCGAGGCCCTGGAACGGGCGATCGACCACTTCGAAGGCACCGTCCTGGCGGTCACCCACGACCGCTGGTTCGCCCGCACCTTCGACCGCTTCCTGGTCTTCGGCTCCGACGGCAGGGTCTACGAGTCCGCCGAACCGGTCTGGGACGAAAAGCGCGTAGAGCGCGCCCGCTGACCCCACAGGGGCCATCATCTGCGCAACAAATGATTAAATGATCACCAGCAGCTAGCATTTGAGCATGAACACTGATGAGCGGCACCGCCTGATCGGCGGACTGCTGCGCGACCGGGAGCACGTGACGGTGGACGAGCTCATCGCCGCCTGCGGCGCCTCCGGTGCGACCGTCCGACGCGACCTCGACATCCTGGCCCTGCACGGCGTGCTGCGACGGGTCCACGGCGGAGCCAGGAGCCTGGTTTTCGGCGGTGAAAACCCGGAATACGGCCAACGCGAGCTGGAGGACCACACCGCCAAGGTGCGGATCGCTGCCGGGGTGGCGGCCATGCTTCCGGACCGCGGACACGTCTGGCTGGACAGCGGCACCACCGCCACGGAGATCGCCCGCCAGTTGCGCCAGCGTGAGATGACGATCATGCCGATGTCGCTGCGGGCCGTCACCGCGCTGTCCCCGGACGATGCTCCGGCCGGGCGCCGCCCCGAGCTCCTGATGCCCGGCGGCAGCCTCGTCCCCGGTGAACTTTCCTTCCGCGGTCCCATGACGGAATCCAACATCCGCTCGCTGCGCTTCGACGCCGCCGTCGTCACGCCCTGCGCCCTGAATCTCAAGGACGGGCTGTTGGCCCACGACCTCGACGACGCTGCCGTAAAGCGCGCCGGCCTGGAATCCGCGGCCCGGGTGATTGTCGCCTGTGCCGGAGCCAAATGGAACGCCAGCGCCGTCGCCCTCGTCGCCTCCCTGGACGCCGTGGACGCCATCGTGACCGACCGGCCGTTCAGCCCTGAAGAACTTGACCAACTCGCCCAACATTCGGTGGAAGCAGTGATCGTATGACCAGTACCGCAACCGTTCCGCAGCTGAAGGCTGCCACCGGGGCGACGTTCCTTGTCTTCGGGATCAATGGATTGGTCTTCGCCAGTTGGGCAGCCCGGATCCCCGCGGTGACGGAGATCCTGCACATCACCGCGGGCCAGATGGGAACCCTGCTGCTGTGCTTGGCGGTCGGTTCGCTGATCGCCCTGCCGACGGCCGGGTTCGTCGTCGGCCGGATCGGCACCGCCAACACCGTCCGCGGCGCCGGACTGGTGGCAGCGGCGGCCGGCGTCGGCGTGGCGCTGTCCCTGATGGCGGCCTCCGTCCCGGGGACGGCGATTGCCCTGTTCTTCTTCGGCATCGGCGTCGGCTTGTGGGATGTTTCGCAGAACATTGAAGGTGCCGACGTCGAACACCGGCTCGGGCGCACCATCATGCCGCAGTTCCACGCAGCCTTCAGCGGCGGCGCGTTCGTCGGCGCCCTGATCGGGGCCGGACTGTCCACCCTGGGGGTCGGGCTCCCGGAGCACCTGCTGGTCATCGCCGCCGTCGTCGCCGTACTGACCACGGTGGCCCCCCGGTATTTCCTGCCCCATCTGCCTGCCGAGGCACCCGCTCCAGGGGACGCGGAGCACGGCAAGGGCGGTTCGGCCTGGCGGGACGGCCGCACCCTGCTGATCGGCGTCGTCGTCCTCGGCGCCACCCTGACTGAAGGCGCCGGCAACGACTGGATTGCCAAGGCCTCGGTTGACGGCCTGGGCGCTGAACAATCCACGGGGGCGCTCCTGTTCGCCGCCTTCGTGCTGGCCATGACGGCCATGCGCTTCTTTGGTGGCCGCGCGATCGATGTCTACGGCCGCGTGGCCGTGCTGCGCGCCAGCATGGCAGCGGCAACGGCGGGCCTTTGCCTCTTCGTGTTCGCTGGCACCATCTGGCTGGCCGCGGCCGGTGCCGTGCTGTGGGGCGTGGGGGCCGCCCTCGCGTTCCCGATCGGGATGTCCGCCGCGGCGGACGACCCCAGGAAGGCGGCCGCCCGGGTGTCCGTCGTGTCCACGCTGGGCTACATTGCATTCCTCGCCGGGCCGCCCCTGTTGGGCTACCTGGGCGATGTGACCGGTATCAGGACCGCCCTGCTGGCGATCGGGATTCCGATTGTGGTGGCGCTGGTCCTGGCCGGAGCCGCGAAGCCGCTGCCCGCGAGGTAGCAGTATGGTGGTCCAATGCGAACCATGCTGAGGAAGGCCCCCGGCCGCCTGTCGAAATTCGACCGCAAACTGGTGGGCGCCGTCTCCAATCTGCCGGGAGGAGGCCATGACGACTTCTTCCGCCGTCTGTCCGCCGCCGCCAACAAGGGCAAACTCTGGTTCGGCGTTGCCGGAGCCATGGCCCTGGTGCCCGGCAAGACGCGCCGGGCAGCAGTGCACGGACTCATCGCGCAAGGCGCCGCCTCGGCGGTGACCAACGTCGTGTTCAAGACCCTCCTGCCCCGGGCCCGCCCCCTGCCCGAACACCTTCCGGTCTTCCGCTTCGTGAACCCGCAGCCGACGAGTTCGTCGATGCCGTCGGGACACTCCGCCTCCGCGGTGGCTTTCGCACTCGGGGTCGGCATGGTCCGCCCGGCCCTGGGTGCGGCGCTTGCCCCCCTCGCGGCCGGAGTGGCCTACTCCCGGGTCCACACCGGGGCCCACTGGCCCTCGGATGTGCTGTTCGGGTCCGCGATCGGCGCCGGCGCGGCCATGGTGACGCGGAAGTGGTGGCCCGTCCGGCCACCGTTCCCGGAAACCCGCCGCGGCGCCGCCCCGGCCGCGGAACTCCCGGACGGCCAGGGGCTCGGCATCGCGGTCAACACCCTCGGCGGGTCCTATGCTGACGAGACTGCCGACGCCCTGCAAAAAGTATTCCCTAAGGCGTATATAAAGGAAATCGGGCCCGATGAGTCCGTCGACGCGGGCATCGCCCAGGTCGCGACCCGGCCGGGCATTGCGGCCCTGGGCGTCTGGGGCGGCGACGGGACCGTGGGCGCCGCGGCGGCCGCCGCCGTCGAACGTTCCCTCCCGCTGCTGGTGCTCCCCGGCGGCACGCTGAACCATTTCGCCCGCGACGCCGGAACCCCCACCCTGGCGGACGCCGTGCAGGCGGCGTCGCGCGGCGAGGCCGCCGTCGCCGACGTCGGCCACGTGAGTGTCGAGCGCGGGCTCCCCGACAGCCCGGAGCACCTCGAGCTGATCATGCTCAACACGGCCAGCATCGGCCTCTACCCGAACCTGGTCCGCCGGCGGGAGCAGCTCCGCTGCTGGTGCTCCCCGGCGGCACGCTGAACCATTTCGCCCGCGACGCCGGAACCCCCACCCTGGCGGACGCCGTGCAGGCGGCGTCGCGCGGCGAGGCCGCCGTCGCCGACGTCGGCCACGTGAGTGTCGAGCGCGGGCTCCCCGACAGCCCGGAGCACCTCGAGCTGATCATGCTCAACACGGCCAGCATCGGC
>NZ_KI914945.1:111317-118765 GCF_000520575.1 Arthrobacter sp. I3 | reverse complement strand
GGGAGCAGCTCCAGCCGGCACTGGGCAAACCCCTGGCCGGAGTGGTGGCCATGCTCCGGACCTTCGCGGCCGGCACCCCCACCACGCTGATCGTCAACGGGGTGCGGCACCGGCTCTGGATCCTGTACATCGGCCGCGGCCGCTATTACCCCCGCGACCACGCGCCGCTGGTGCGCCCGGTACTCGCGGACGGCGTCCTGGATCTGCGGATGATCACCGCCGATGAGCCGTTCGCCCGCTTGCGGCTGCTCTGGGCCGTGGTCACGGGCACCGTGGCCACGTCGGGGATCACCCATCTGAGCGAAACGGACCGAATCACGGTGGAACCCGGGAACGGGCCCATGGTCCTCGCCGTCGACGGAGAGGTCATGCCCGGGGTGCGGCGGGTGGAATTCACGGTCCGCCCCGGCGCGCTGACCTACTATTCGCCCCTCGGCTGAACCCTGTCGCCCGACCCCGTCGTCCAAACCCCTGTCATCCTCCCGGACTACCCTGATTAGCCCCTGAATCATCCCTGAGACCGGCGAAATACGCAGCTTGCCTCGGTAGCGTGGTGTGCAGACGGGCCCGTGACTGCGGTGCCCCGGATCATCTCCCGCTACGCAAAGGAACGCTTCCATGATCGAAGCACGAGGCCTGACCAAGGTTTACGGCGACAAGACCGCCGTCGCCGGCGTCAACTTCACCGTCGAAGCCGGCCGGGTCACCGGCTTCCTGGGTCCGAACGGGGCCGGAAAATCCACCACGATGCGCATGATCATGGGGCTGGACCGGCCGACGTCGGGCTCGGTGACCGTCAACGGGTCCCCGCTGACCGGGCACGCCGCACCGCTGCGCGACGTCGGCGCCCTGCTCGATGCCAAGGCAGTCCACACGAGCCGCTCCGCCTACAACCACCTGCTGGCCATGGCGGCGACCCACAGCATCCCGAAGAAACGGGTCCACGAAGTCATTGAGATGACCGGACTGGCCGAGGTGGCCAGGAAGAAGGTCGGCGGCTTCTCGCTCGGCATGGGCCAGCGGCTGGGCATCGCCGCCGCCCTCCTGGGCGACCCGCAGACCGTCATCCTGGACGAGCCCGTCAACGGCCTTGACCCGGAGGGCGTGGTGTGGGTCCGCAACCTGGTGAAGTATCTGGCCTCCGAGGGCCGCACGGTCTTCCTCTCCAGCCACCTCATGAGCGAGATGGACGTCACGGCGGACCACCTGATCGTGATCGGCCGCGGGAGGATCATTGCGGACGCCCCGATCCAGGAGATCATCACCGGCAAGGGCCAGGGCCGGACGCGGGTCCGCACCGACCAGCCGGACCGGCTCATGCAGCTGCTGGCCGGGACCGGGGTCTCGGTGGAGGTCCAGGAGCGCGAACTCCTCGAAGTCACAGGCCTGGACCCGCGCCAGATCGCCACTGCGGCGCTGGAGAACCACGTCATGATCTACGAACTCACCCCGCTGCAGGCCAGCCTCGAGGAGGCCTACATGGAACTGACCAAGGATGAGGTCGAATACCACTCGCTGATCACCACGGGCGCCGTTCCCGTCGAAGCCGGAGGCAACTAAGCCATGAGCTCCACAACCGTTGAATCCACGCCCTCGCGCCGCGGCGCCGACGCACAGCGGTCCGGAAACGGCAGCAGTTCCGGTCCCGGCCCCAGCTTCCTGCGGGTCCTCAACTCCGAATTCATCAAGTTCCGCACCCTGCTCTCCACTCTGATCCTGCTTGGCTCCACAGTGGTGGTCATGGTGGGGTTCGGGGCGCTTTCGGCCTGGGGGACGGGCCAGTTCTCCGAGGCCGCGGCCCGGGACCCGGAGGTCGGCGCCAGGCTCGCGGCCCAGGGCGGCGACATCGCCGTCAGCGTGCCCACCTCCGGCATCGCGTTCGCCCAGCTGATCCTGGGCTCCCTCGGCGTGCTGCTGATGAGCTCCGAGTTCACCACGGGCATGGCCCGGTCCACGTTCGCGGCGGTGCCCAAACGCATCCCCGCCTTCGCGGCCAAGCTCGTGGTGGTGGTGGTGACCTCCTTCGTCGTCACCGCCGCATCCACCCTGGCCGCCGGATTCGTATCCGTGCCGATCCTGGACAACTACGGCCTGGGCCTGGACCTGGGCAGCCCGCAGTCGGTCAAGCTGCTCCTTGTCAACAGCATTTACGTGGCGGCGGTCGCGGCCATCGGCATGGCGCTGGGCACACTGATCCGCAACTCGGCGGGCGGCATCATGAGCCTGGTGGGCCTGTTCTTCGTGGCACCCATCGCCTTCCAGCTCATTCCGGGCGACTTCTTCGTGGAAGCCCGCAAGTACCTGCCCGGCAACACCGTCGATCCGCTGACCGCGGTGGAGCACCTCCCGGACACCCTCGAAGCCTGGCAGGCCGGCCTGGTGCTGGGCGCCTGGGTTGTCATCCCGGTGCTTCTGGCCGCCGTCCTGCTCAAGAGGCGGGACGTCTAGGCCGGCGCCACGGGCCCCAGAGTCTAGGCTCAGAGCATGATCGATGCGGTATCTGTCAGGGACGCGCCGGCCGGACCGGCCGACGCGTCCCTTGCTGAACTCACGGCCCGCCGCCGCGGCCGGCTCCGGCGCTACCTGCTGGCCAATCCGCGGGTCATGGACGTCCTTGTGGTGCTCTGCTACCTGGTCCTGGTCACGCCCACGGCGGTCGAATCGGTCATCCACGGCGACTGGCCGGTGGCCGTGTTGCTCGCCGCGGCCGCGCCGGTCCTGCTCTTCCGGCGGGCGTATCCGGTGCGGATGGCGGCTGTTGTGGGGGCCCTGGAACTGGCGGTCACCTTCCTGCATCCCTGGGGGTCCAATGTCTCCGCCGGGCTCTGGTTTTCGCTGTACGCCGTCGCCGTCGTCCGCACCCGGCGGTTCGCCCTAGCCGCCCTGGCCCTGACCACCGCCCCGCTGCTGCTCCTGTACTTCCTGCTGGCCGTCGGCCCGTTGGACGGCCGGCTCCCGGACATGGCCGTCCGCACACCGGAGAATTTCCAGCTGCTGACGGGCATCGCGGCGGGCATCGGCATCGCGCTCTCGAATGTGATCGCCACGGGGATCGGGATCTCGGTGCGGCAGCGGCGCGAGCACGAGCACGAGATCGCGGCCTGGGCCGCCCGGGCCCAGCAGCTGGGCTCGGTCACGGAACGGAACCGGATCGCGCGCGAAATGCACGACGTCGTGGCGCACTCGCTCACGGTCATGATCAGCCTGTCGGACGGCGCCGCCGTCGTGGTCAAGAAGGATCCGGAGCGCGCCGCCGGCGTCCTGGCCGAACTCTCCCGGACCGGACGCACCGCGCTGGCCGACATGCGGCGCGTCCTTGGCGTGCTGCGCGAGGACGCCGCCACGGGACATGCCCCGCGCGAGCCGCTGGTGGCCGGGGGCAGCCTGGCCAAACTGCTCGAGGGCTTCCGCACCGCGGGACTGCCCCTGCACTACACGCACACCGGCCCGTCCCTGCCCGACGATGCGGCGTTCCAGCTGACCGTCTACAGAATTGTGCAGGAGTCGCTGACCAACGTGCTGCGCTACGGGCGCGCCCTCAGCCGGGTGGAGGTCAGCATTGTCCGGAACGGCTCCCGCGTCACCATTGAAGTGCTCGACGACGGCAGGGGCACCGTTGACCCGGGGGCTCCCGGGACCGGCGCGCAGGCGAAGCCTGACGCACTGGACTCCTTCGGTACCGGGCATGGAATCGCCGGGATGCGGGAGCGGGCCAGGATCTACGCTGGCACCGTGTACGCCGGGCGCGCCGGTGACCGCGGCTGGCGCGTGCACGCGGAACTGAACTGCAACGGCGAGAATGCCATGGAATCAAGGGGGAACAATGTCCGACAACACGCCGGTACGCGTCCTGCTGGTGGATGACCAGCCGCTGCTTCGGATGGGTTTCCGCCTCATCCTGGAGGGTGAAGACGATTTGCGCATCGTGGGCGAGGCGTCCAACGGCGCCGAAGCGGTCCGCCACGTCCGGGAGCTCGCGCCCGACGTCGTCCTGATGGATGTGCGGATGCCGGTGCTGGACGGGATCGAGGCCACCCGGGCGATCGCCGCCTCGGGCTCCGATGCCAAAATCATCATCCTGACCACCTTTGACCTCGATGAATACGCCTTTGCAGCACTGCGGGCAGGGGCCTCTGCGTTCCTGCTCAAGGACGTGGCGCCGGCAGAACTGGTCAGCGCGGTGCGGGTGGTGGCCAGCGGCGACGCCGTGGTGGCACCCCGTGTTACGCAGCGGCTGCTGGAGACCTATGTCCGTGGTGCCGGCGGCATGGATCCTGCGGGGACAGGCGGCGCCGCCGGCCAGCACGCCGGGGCGGACGAGGGCGGCCAGCAGGCCGGCAGCCCCGCACGCCCGGCGCGGGATCCGTTGCTGGAGGACCTGACACCCCGCGAAAACGAGATGCTCGGGGCGATGGCGGAGGGACTCTCCAACGCCGAAATCGCGCACCGATACTTCCTGTCCGAGGCCACCGTCAAGACGCATGTGCGCCGGATCCTGACCAAGCTCCACCTCCGCGACCGCGTCCAGGCCGTGGTGTACGCATATGAGACCGGCCTCGTGGTGCCCAGCAACGCGGACTACTGACGGCCGCCGCCCGGCCGCCGCAAGGCAGGTTACCGGCAGGTAGTACCTGAAGCAGTGGTTTCAGGCACATTGCCGAATTGCCCGTGAGGCAACTTTGGTTGACTCCCTGGCCCTCGCGTTGGGTGATGGCCCGGTCTGACCCGCCGTCATTTGTGAGACTGCACAAGACGGACGGTCCGCCGCGCGGTCTAGTGTGAAACGACATTGTGGTCCGCCGCACAGCATGGATTCGATTCCGTGCCGGCAACGAGCGGGCCTGAACCCCCCACGAAGGACGGCGCTTCCATGCCCGCTGACCAGCAGCTTTCACAATCCCTGAAACCCAGGCATCTGTCCATGATTGCCATCGCCGGCGTGATCGGCGCCGGACTGTTTGTCGGTTCGGGTGCGGCGATCCAGCAGGCCGGCCCCGGCATCCTGGTTGCCTATGCCGCGGCGGGACTCGTCGTCATCCTCGTCATGCGGATGCTGGGCGAAATGGCCGCGGCCAACCCGGAAACCGGCTCATTTTCCACCTACGCGGACAAGGCCCTGGGCCGCTGGGCCGGGTTCAGCATCGGCTGGCTCTACGCATGGTTCTGGATCATTGTCCTCGGCATCGAGGCAACGGCTGGGGCAGCGATCATGCACCGCTGGGTCCCCGGCATTGACCAGTGGGTGTGGGCGCTTGCCCTGATGGTGCTGCTGACGCTGACCAACCTCGGGTCCGTTAAGTCGTTCGGCGAATTCGAGTTCTGGTTCGCTTCCATCAAGGTCGCGGCAATCGTGCTCTTCCTGCTCTTCGGCGTCGCCGCCATCCTGGGCCTCATCCCCGGCGTTCCGGCGCCCGGCCTGGACAACCTGATCGGCAACGGCGGGTTCATGCCCAACGGCCCCGGCGCCGTCCTGGCCGGCATCCTCGTGGTGGTGTTCTCGTTCTTCGGCGCAGAAATTGCCACCATCGCCGCCGGCGAATCCGAGAACCCGGTCGATGCGGTCAAGAAGGCCGTGAAGTCCACCGTCTGGCGCATCCTCGTGTTCTATATCGGCTCCATCGCCATTGTGGTCACCCTGCTGCCCTGGAACTCCGCTTCCGTCGCCAAGAGCCCCTACGTCGCCGTCATTGAGCTGTTCGGCATCCCCGGCGCCGGAACCATCATGGACATTGTGGTCCTGACCTCGGTGCTCTCCTGCCTGAACTCCGGGCTCTACACCGCCAGCCGCATGCTGTTCTCGCTGTCCCGCCGCGGCGACGCCCCCAAGTCGTGGATGCGGATTTCCAAGCGCGGCGTGCCCACTGCCGCGGTACTGGCCTCCACCGTGGTCGGCTTCGTCACCGTCGGACTGAACTACGTCGCCCCGGACACGGTCTTCCTGTTCCTGGTCAACACCTCCGGCGCCATCGCGCTGTTCGTGTGGCTCGTCATCGCGACCTCCCAGCTGATCCTGCGCCGCCGCATGGGCGCCGCCGCCAAGGACCTCCAGCTGAAAATGTGGCTCTTCCCGTACCTGACCTGGGTGTCGATCGTGAGCATCGTGGCCCTGCTGATCGGCATGGTGATCCTGGAATCCACACGGGAATCGCTGCTGCTCTCGCTGGCTCTCGCCGCCGTCGTCGTGGGGATCGGGGTCATCCGCTACCGCAGGAACGGTGCCAAGGCCGCTGTTCCCGCATCAGGTGCCGGCGAGGCTCCTGCCGGGGACGCCGCCCCGGTTGACGCCGAGCCTGGCGCTGAAGACGCCACCGTGGGCGCCCGCCCGGTGTCGTAGCCCCGGAAAGCCCCCGCGGCGGTCCCGCACCACCGGACATGCCCTCCCCCTGCGCCCACCACTGGACATAGCGCCATCATGTCCACTGCCCGGCGCGAGGGTAGGGCATATCCATGCGTGCCGGGGGGACATGCCCAGTCCACGGGCCGAGGGGAGGGCATGTGCCTGCGTGCCGGAGCACAGCCGCGTCACAGGAAGGGACTAGCCAGCCCATAGCGCTGCCGGGTTCGATGGGGTCATGACAAAAATGCCGCAGCCCCCGCACGAGCCGCACCCCAGCCACGACCGCGGCCTGGAATTCGATCTCTCCACCCTCGTCAGCCGCCGATCGCTGGGCATGTTCCTCGGCGCGGGAACGGCGGCAGCCCTTGCGGCCTGCAGCCCGGGCGGCACCAGCGGCACCAGTGGCAGTTCGACGTCGGCCGCGGGGACCCCGGCGGCAACAGCCGCTGCGCCCTCGGCCGCGGCGACGTCGGCCTCGGCCACTCCGACGCTGACCCGGGCGATCGCCGAGTGCGGGGTCGAAATCCCGCAGGAAACCGCCGGCCCCTACCCCGGTGACGGTTCCAACGGACCCAACGTCCTCGAGGCATCCGGCGTGGTCCGTCAGGACATCACACCCAGCTTCGGGACCTCCACCAGCACAGCCGAGGGCGTACCGCTGACCGTCACGCTGACCCTTCTCGACAACGCCAACGGCTGCACCCCGCTGGCCGGTGCCGCGGTGTACGCCTGGCACTGTGACCGCGAGGGCAAATACTCCATGTACGACTCCGGGCTTCAGAACGAGAACTACCTCCGCGGCGTCCAGGAGGCCGACGCGAACGGCCAGGTGACGTTCAAGACCATCTACCCCGGCGCCTACAACGGCCGCTGGCCGCATATCCACTTCGAAGTGTTCGAGTCCATGAACAATGCGACGGCGGCCGGCCAAGTCCTGGCGGTGTCACAGATCGCGCTGACCGAGGCCGCGTGCAAGGAGGTTTACGCGTCGGCCGGGTACGAATCCAGCGCGCAGAACTTCCCCCGCACCACGCTGAAGTCCGACAACGTCTTCGGCAACGACGGCGGCATCTACCAGCTGGCCACCATCACCGGCTCGGTGGCCGCGGGC
>NZ_KI914945.1:100756-111217 GCF_000520575.1 Arthrobacter sp. I3 | reverse complement strand
GCTACGCCGCCGGTCTCAACGTCACCGTCTAGGCGCGGCGTCGCCCGGCACCCCGGCCCCCGGCCCCGCCCCTCGGGGCCCGTGCGTGCCGGGCTAGACTCGGAGCCATGCCCACACCGAGCACTGCCGTAGAGCACATCCAGGACCTCGGCGCGTACGTCAGCGCGTCGCCGTCGAGCTTCCACGCCGTCCACGAGGCCGCGCGCCGGCTGGACGCGGCGGGCTTCACCGGCCTGGACGAACTGCAGCCCTGGCCGGAGCCCGCGGCCGCCGCCGGCAAGTTCTACGTGATCCGCGACGGCGCCCTCATCGCCTGGGTGGTGCCGGCAGGCGCCGGACCGACCACCGGTTTCAACATCCTCGGCGCGCACACGGACTCGCCCTCCTTCAAACTCAAGCCGAAGCCCACCACCGGCAAGTTCGGCTGGCTGCAGGCCGGCGTCGAGGTCTACGGCGGACCCCTCCTGAACTCCTGGCTGGACCGCGAACTCCAGCTCGCCGGCCGGCTCGTCATGCGCGACGGCACGCAGCACCTCACGGCCACCGGCCCGCTGCTGCGCTTCCCGCAGCTCGCCATCCACCTGGACCGGGCCGTCAATGAGGGCCTGGCCCTGGACAAGCAGCAGCACATGAATCCGGTCTTTGGCCTGGGCGACCCAGCCGGCGAGGACCTGCTCGGACTCCTCGCGGACCGCGTTGCCGGTGCCGAGGTGGATCCGGCGCAGATCGGCGGGTACGACGTCGTCATCGCAGACACCCAGGCCCCGGCGGTGTTCGGCGCCAGGGGCGAATTCTTCGCCTCCGGCCGGCTCGACAACCTCTCCGCGACGCACGCCGGGCTCACGGCGCTGGTGGCGCACGCCGGCACGCCCGTGCCGGACGGTGCGCCGATTGCCGTGCTGGCCGCCTTCGACCACGAGGAAATCGGCTCGGCGTCCCGCTCCGGGGCGTGCGGGCCCATCCTCGAAGATGTCCTCGTGCGGATCTCGGACGGACTCGGCGCCTCTGCAAGCCAGCGGCGGCAGGCCTTCGCGGCGTCGTTCTGCGTCTCCGCGGACGCCGGCCACGCCGTGCACCCGAACTATCCCGAGCGGCACGATCCCGCCAACCGGCCGGTCCTCAACGGTGGTCCGCTGCTGAAGATCAATGCCAACCAGCGCTATGCCACCGACGCCGCCGGCGCCGCCCTCTGGGCCCGGCTGTGCACCGACGCCGGTATTCCGTACCAGGAATTCGTCTCCAACAACGTGATGCCGTGCGGGTCGACGATCGGCCCGCTGACCGCCACCCGGCTGGGAATCCGGACGGTCGACGTCGGCGTCGCCCTGCTGTCGATGCACTCGGCACGCGAGCTCTGCGGCGTCGAGGACCCGCACCGGCTGGCCGCGGTGACCCGGACGTTCTTCCGGACGGCGGCCTGACGCCTGCGGCGCCCTACGCGGCGACGCCGACTACGAGGTTGATGGTCGTTGCCAGAATGATGGTCCCAAAGAGGTAGGAGAGCAGGCTGTGCTTGAGGGCCTCGGCCCGGATGCCATGGTTCTGCAGCGCGGTGTCCGATACCTGGTATGTCATGCCCAGACTTGTGGCTAAGTAGGCGAAATCGGTGTACTGCGGCGGGCTGCTCTGGTTGAAGTCGATGCCGCCCACCCGGGAGCCTGCCCTCGTGCCCGTGCCGTAGTACAGCTCCGCGTACCGCAGTGTGAACAGCGTCTGGACCAGGGTCCAGGACAGCGCCACCGAGACTACCGCGAGCAGCCCGCCGGCAATCCTGGAGAGGGTGTCAGTGTTGTTGTGCGAATCCACGATGACCGCTCCCGCGGCCGCCAGGCTGGCGGCGTTGGCGGCCAGGATAAGCAGGTCCGTCGTGCTCCGGGCCGGGTCTTCCGTTGTGGCGTGCAACCGGGTGCCGGCAGGGTCGAGGCGGCCGATAACCAGCCAGACCCAGACGACGTAGGTCAAGGCGGCGGCGCACCAGCCAATCGTGGGAGCCTGCACCCAGTGCCCTGACATTCCGGCCGCCCCGGCGGCGAGCAGCCCCAGCAGCACCATGGCGGCGAAGCGGAGACGGCTGCGGCGGAGCGGCGGCGGCACGGCTGACGAGGGGTTGGTGTGCATTTTCAGATCATGGCACAGCCGATGCGCCCCCCGACTGACCGCTGGCCGTGTGGCGGTTATCCACATGGCCGCCGGCGCTCTTCCCGGCCAGGCCGCGGGGCCGTACGGTGGAGGCACGGAATCGCGGATTCCGGCCCGCATGCACTAAGCTATTGAAGTCTGTGCTGCGCCCTGCCTCCGTTCCGGCGGCCGGGCATTGCATGACACCGCAAATGAACCTCCTGTTACGGAAATGCCGTAACCGCTTAGCCCAAAGGAGGTGGGTTCACATATGCGTCCTTACGAATTGATGGTAATCATCGACCCCGAGGTCGAAGAGCGTGCCGTTGAGCCGTCGCTTCAGAAGTTCCTGAACGTCATCACCAACGATGGTGGAACCATCGAAAAGGTTGACATCTGGGGCCGTCGTCGCCTGGCTTACGAAATCCAGAAGAAGTCCGAAGGTATCTACGCCGTGGTGAACTTCACCGCCGAGCCGGCTACCGCCAAGGAACTTGACCGCCAGCTGAGTCTCAACGAGACCATCATGCGCACCAAGATCACCCGCCCCGAAGAGCAGAAAGTTGTTGCTGAGTAATTCAGCAGCCAACCTTCAATCTTTATCCCCGCAGGAACGCACAAGGAGGCAGTAGATGGCAGGCGAAACCACTATCACGGTTATCGGTAACCTCACCAATGACCCCGAACTCAGGTTCACACCGTCCGGTTCGGCCGTAGCGAATTTCACCATCGCTTCTACTCCCCGCACCTTCGACCGGCAGTCCAATGAGTGGAAGGACGGGGAAACCCTGTTCCTCCGCGCGTCGGTCTGGCGCGAAGCAGCCGAAAACGTCGCCGAGTCCCTGACCAAGGGCATGCGCGTTATCGTCTCCGGCCGCTTGAAGAGCCGTTCCTACGAAACAAAAGAAGGCGAGAAGCGCACCGTTATCGAGCTTGAGGTCGACGAAATCGGCCCGAGCCTGCGCTACGCCAACGCCAAGGTCAACCGCACCCAGCGCTCCGGCGGTCAGGGTGGACAGGGTGGCTTCGGCGGCGGCAACAGCGGCGGTGGATTCGGTGGCGGCCAGGGTGCAAACCAGGGCGGCAACACCGGTGGGACATGGGGCGGCAACCAGCCCGCCGCGCAGGAAGACCCGTGGGCCACGCCCGGGGTCAGCAATGCGGGCGGCGGCTGGGGCAACGGCCCGGATTCCGAACCTCCTTTCTAAACAACATCTAAGGTCCGGCAACGAAAACCGACTGGCCGCCGCAAGGCGGCCTGGTGCAGACTGCGCCGGATCACCACCATCCCGTGGATCAATATCCACGGGCTCCATCGAATAGGAGCTCCACGATGGCTAAGGCTGAACTCCGTAAGCCCAAACCAAAGTCCAACCCCTTGAAGGCCGCTGACATCACTGTCATCGACTACAAGGACGTAGCATTGCTGCGCAAGTTCATCTCCGACCGCGGAAAGATCCGCGCCCGTCGCGTCACTGGCGTCACGGTGCAGGAACAGCGCAAGATCGCCCAGGCAATCAAGAACGCCCGCGAAGTTGCTCTGCTGCCTTACTCCGGCGCTGGCCGCGGCTAAGGAAGGGATTAACTAAAATGGCAAAGCTCATTCTGACCCACGAAGTAACCGGTCTCGGTGCTGCTGGCGACGTTGTCGAGGTCAAGGACGGTTACGCACGTAACTACCTGCTGCCCCGCAACTTCGCCCTGACCTGGTCCAAGGGTGGCGAGAAGCAGGTTGAGTCCATCAAGGCTGCCCGCGTTGCCCGCGAGCACGCTTCCCTGGAAGATGCTCAGAAGCAGGCTGCTGCACTCTCCGCCAAGCCGGTCAAGCTGGTCGTCAAGGCTGGCGCAACCGGACGCCTGTTCGGCACCGTCAAGCAGGGCGACGTGGCCGACGCTGTTGAGGCCGCAGGCCTGGGCCGTATCGACAAGCGCAAGGTTGAACTGCCGGCACACATCAAGTCGACCGGTTCCTACCAGGCAAACGTCCGTCTGCACGACGACGTTTCCGCTGTGATCGAACTCGACGTAGTCGCAGGCAAGTAGCCCTCACCGGCTGCAGTCCTGAACTGCTGGCAGGCCCCCGCCTCCGGACCTCTCTGAGGACCGAAGGCGGGGGCCTTCCGCTTTAACCCGGTCCATGTTGGACGGCGTCATGGGCCGCAGGTGACCCCGCGTTGCTTTGGCGGGGCGAATCCCCTTAGGCCTGGTGCAGCGCCGTGGTGACATGCCGGTAGCCGAGCCGGACCAGTTCGGTGAGCACGGCCTCGTCGACGTCGTCGAGCTTGTTGACGTACAGGCAGCCGGCGCCGAGCTTGTGCCTGCCCAGCCTGCCGAGGAGTTCGGCGGCCTCCGGCCCATATGTCAGGCCGTAGAGCGACAGGCTGGATTTCCTGGGCGAGAAGCCGACCGCCGCGGCATCGCCCTCCCGGCCGCTCGCGTACTTGTAGTGGTAGCGGCCGAAGCCCACAATCGTCGGACCCCACATTTGCGCCGGTTCGCCCGTTATTTCGGACATCAGCGCCAGCAGGCGGAATCCGTCGGCGCGCCGGACCGGATGCTCGACGGCGGCCAGGAACTCCTGAACCGACGCGCCGGTTGCCTGCGTTTTGTTTTCAGCCATGAGGGCAGTCTTGCAGAGCGCGAGATTCTTGTCAGACGGGGAGGGTGGCCGGGAATAAATCCCCTTGCCCGCCGCTTCTAAGGGTAGATGCAAACGCATGTAGTCGCGTTGCTGACCAGGATTCAACTTAGGAGCACTCCGTGGAAACCCGCCGTATCACCGTTATCTCCGCCGGACTCGGCGTCCCCTCCTCAAGCCGCCTGCTCGCGGACCAGCTGGCGGCCTCGGCCGAGCGGCAGCTTGCCGCGGCCGGCTACGCCGTGGACATCGAGGTCTTGGAGTTGCGGGACCTCGCCGTGGACATCGCCAACAACTTTGTCACCGGGTATGCGGCTCCGCGGCTCGCCGAAGTGATCGCCGGCGTCGAGGCCTCTGATGGCCTGATCGCCGTCAGCCCCGTGTTCAGCGCGTCCTACAGCGGGCTTTTCAAGTCCTTCATCGACGTGCTCGATCCCAAGGCGCTCGAAGGCAAGGCCGTGCTGATCGGGGCCACCGCCGGCACGGACCGGCACCAGATGGTGCTGGACTTCGCGATGCGGCCGCTGTTCACCTACCTGCGCACCCGGATCGCCGCCACCGCGGTTTTCGCCGGGCCGCAGGACTGGGGAAACAACAACGACGTCGGCGGCTCGCCGCTGTCGGTGCGCGTGGACCGGGCGGCGGGGGAGTTTGTCGCCCTGCTGCAGGACTCAGGGCCGCAGCAGAAGCCGGCCGCGCTGGAGTCCCTGCCGTTTGAGCAGCTGCTGGCCGGGATCGCTGCCCAGCGGTAGGTCTGCCCGGCGCCGGGCTTCCGGGCCCGCAGCGCCGTCCGAACCTTTTCGGCCGCCCGCTCGTTGTCCGGGACATGAAGTGTCCCGTGGATTCTATTGACCTGATCATGAGTGAACGCAGCGGCGTGGAGATCGACTATTGCCCTCAATGCCGCGGGGTGTGGCTGGACCGGGGAGAGCTGGACAAGATCATCGACCGTGCGGCGGAGAAGTTGGGCCCGAAAGCCGGCGTCCCCGCCGCACCCGTGCCGCCGGCAGCGATCCCACCTGCTGCGTTTCCACCTGCTGAGTTTTCACCTGCGGCGGCTGGTCATATTCCGCCGCCGCTGTACAACCTCGACCCGCGCCGGGACGACCGGCGTCCGGATGACCGCCGCTATGACGAGCGCCGGTACGATGACCGCCGCGACCGTCCGCGGCCCGACCAGTCGAGGTATGAGCAGCCGCGTTACGATGACCGCCGCCGTCCGAAGAAGAAGGAAGGCTGGCTGGGGGACTTGTTCGACTTCTAGCCCTGCCGGGTCGCCGGCCGTGCGGGTGGCCCCGGAGCGGGCGTGGGCCCTGCGGGGTTCAGTCGCCGAGCAGTGCGATGAATTCCCGGGCCTGTTTCATGGAAATATCCGAGTGGCGGGTCAGGGCGGTCGCTGCGGCCTCGGTGTCGCCGCTCTTGGCCAGGGTGCGGATCCTCCCGTAGATCTCATCATTGAGCATGTTGCTGCTCACCTCGCGGGTGACATCGCCCTTGCTGGCGATCGCGCGGTAGCGGTACGAGAACCGCTGCGGCACGTCGTCGTCGTCCGGAACGGCCGCCGGCGCCGGCTCAGGGGCGCGGAAGGGCTGGGGGTGGGCTGCCAGCGCCGCGACGGCGTCGCGGGACGCCCGGAGGCCCTCGCCTGTGGCCTCGAGGTAGACCTTGATGGCGGCCATGGCCTGCCCCTGCGCGATCAGCGCGTAGAGCTGCCGGTGCTGCTCCTCGGTGAGCCTGGCGGCCGCCGTCCGGGCCAGCTCCGCGGAGTTGGGGTCCGGCTGCGGCGCTGGTGCCGGCCTGGTGCGTTCGCCGCGGCGGCTCCACGCCCGTACCGCCAGCAGTACGGCGGCGGCCACGAGCACCAGGATCAGTACGGGAATGAGCAGGGAGTCCATGTGCTAGAGCCGATCTACGTAATTCTTTGCGGTCTTCAGGTCCGAGCGGGTCGATTGCCGCAGCAGCCGGACGGCCTTCGTCTTGTGGCCGTCGTGGGCCAGTGACTGGAGCTGCAAGAGGAGCTGTGGGTTCAGGTGTCCAATGGCGGACAACGCATCCTGGTGGCCGGAGCTGTCCCGGCCCAACAGGGCGGAGCGGGCGTGGTCGGCCTGCTGCGACTGCTGCTGGGAGTTCTGGCTGGGGCGCGTGGTCGCTTCAATCCGGGCGCGGGAGGCCTCGGCAGCCCGGACCTGCGCCGCGTAGTGGGCCTGGGACTTGAGCGCCAGTTCCTGCTGGTAGCGCTCGGCCTCTGAGATGCCGTGGTTCCGCGGCTTCAACGCCGTGACCGCCGCCCAGAGCACCGTCGCGAGGATGAGGGCAGGCAACATGACTATCAGTACATCGCCCATGATTAGAGCTTATGCCAGATTGCGGTTATCCACAGCATGTTCCGCACCTCGCGTACAGTGCGCCGCTGCTGGCGTCAATTCGGCTCGGCGGGAATGAATCCGGTCACAAAATGCGCGTATCGGGCGGCAAATGTGGCCTCCTGCGCCGCATCGTATCCCCAGCCCCAAGGTGCAGGCTGTGGATGAAGCTTGGCGGAAATTGTTTTGTGTCCACAAGATGAATGCAACATTTCCGCAGGTCAAGCACTGATTACAGGCTTAACTTTTTTTCTATCCACAGCTCTACCCACAGACTGTGCACAAGCATCAGGCACTAGTGCACAGGTTATCCACAGGGCAGCGGGGCGGCCGGGTTGGTGCCTGCCCCGGCGGCGGATAACGTAGCAGGATATCGGGCGAGGGAAGCGGAAAAACCTGCGGTCGCCGGATGGTGCCCGCCAGGACGCCGGCTCCGGGATCCGGTGCCCTGCGGCCGCACCAGCACTGTGGATAACGGCGGTCGCTGGGCCGGCGCTAACTGTCGGAGCTGACTGGTAAGAATAGAGCGGCCGGCATGTGCCGGGTTTTGCCGCCCGCATCACAGCAGTTCGGAATCACAGCAGTTCGGCATCACAGTAGTTCGGAATCACAGCAGGTACGCATCACAGCTCCGCAATTACGGCAGTTCGGCATCACGGCCGGTGAGCACCGCAGCGGCTGGGCGTCGACCCGCCGGGATACGGTGTTTGGTCTTAAGGCACTGGCCTTAAGGCGCTGGCCTTAAGTCACTGGCATTAAGGCACTGGGTACGAGGGCATTGGGCATAAGGCGCAGTGCTTACGCGCCGCGGCGAACGGACATCCGCCACGGCACACAATGAAGGACGGCAGTTTTGTCAGTTACGCATCTGGACTCAGTCGAGGGTACGCGGGGAGCCGAGGGCAGCCGCAAGCCTCCGCAGGACATCCCCGCGGAGCAGTCAGTCCTGGGCGGCATGATGCTGTCCAAGGACGCCATCGCCGACGTCGTCGAGATCCTGCGTGGCCAGGACTTCTACCGTCCGGCGCACGAAACCATCTACGAGGCCATCATCGACCTCTATGGCCGCGGCGAGCCCGCGGACGCCGTCACCGTCTCGGACGAGCTGACCAAGCGCGGCGAAATCAACAGGATCGGCGGACCCGCCTACCTGCACGAACTCATCCAGACCGTCCCCACGGCGGCCAACGCCGGTTACTACGCTGAAATCGTCGGCGAACGCGCGGTGCTGCGCCGCCTGGTCAACGCCGGCACCAAGATCGTCCAGCTCGGCTACGGACAGGACGGCGAGGTCGAAGACCTGGTCAACCAGGCCCAGGCCGAGGTCTACGCCGTCGCCGAACGCCGGACCGCCGAGGACTATGTGGTCCTCAAGGACGTCATGGAATCCACCGTGGACGAGATCGAGGCCTCCGGCCACCGCGGCGAGGGCATGGTGGGTGTCCCCACCGGCTTCTACGAGCTCGATGAACTCACCCACGGCCTGCATCCCGGCCAGATGATCGTCATCGCCGCCCGCCCGGCCGTCGGCAAGTCCACGTTCGCTCTGGACTTCGCCCGCTCGGCCGCCATCAAGAACAACCTCGCGACCGTCATGTTTTCCCTCGAAATGGGCCGCAACGAGATCGCCATGCGCCTGCTGTCCGCCGAGGCCACGATCGGCCTCCAGGACCTCCGCAAGGGCACCATCAAGGACGAGCAGTGGTCCAAGATTGCCACCACCATGGGCCGGATGAACGATGCGCCGCTGTTCATCGATGACAGCCCCAACATGTCGCTGATGGAGATCCGGGCCAAGTGCCGGCGCCTGAAGCAGCAGCATGACCTCAAACTGGTGATCCTGGACTACCTGCAGCTCATGAGCTCGGGCAAGAAAGTGGAATCCCGCCAGCAGGAAGTCTCCGAGTTCTCCCGTGCCCTGAAGCTCCTGGCCAAAGAACTCCAGGTGCCGGTGATTGCGCTGTCGCAGCTGAACCGTGGCTCCGAGCAGCGCCAGGACAAGCGCCCCATGGTCTCGGACCTGCGCGAATCCGGCTCCATCGAGCAGGATGCCGACATGGTGATCCTGCTGCACCGCGAAGACGTCTATGACAAGGAGTCCCCGCGCGCCGGCGAGGCGGACATCCTGATCGCCAAGCACCGTAACGGCCCCACAAAAGACATTGTGGTGGCCTTCCAGGGCCACTACTCGCGGTTTGCCAACATGGCCGCCGACGCCGGCGGTGGCGGCGGCTTCTAGCCCCGCCCGGCCCTAGCGGTCGCCGGCCGCGAGCAGGTGGTTGGGCAGCCGGTTCCCCGGGGCCCGGCCGCGGATTTCCAGCAGTTCGCGGGCGTGGGCGTGGAGCCGGATATCTTCCGCTGACACCGGCACCCACTGCGGAATCGGGACCGAGGTGCCGGTCTCGTCGCGGGCGACCATGACCGTCAGGCAGTATGTGGTCAGGTCCAGCTCGCGCCCCTTGGGGTCCCCGGACCGGACGTGGACGGCGATGTGCATGCCCTTGGTGCCGGTGTAGACCAGCCGGGCCTCCACCTCTACGACGTGGCCGATCAGCAGCGGCCGGTAGAACCGCACGCCGCCGGAGAATACGGCCACGGTGTCCTTGCCGCAGTAGCGGGAGGCGCAGACGTACGCAGCCTCGTCGATCCACTTCATGACGATGCCGCCGTGCACCTTGCCGCCCCAGTTCACGTCCGTGGGCGCGGCCATGAACCGCAGCACCACGCGCTCGGCCGTGCCGGCGTCGGTATATTCCTGTCCGCTCATGGCCTCCACGATGTCCTCGCGGACCTTGATCCGGGCCAGCGCGTGGTCCCGCTGTTCGATTTCATCCGGCGTCTCAGGGACGAACTGCGGCACCGGTATGGGCTTGCCGTCCGCGCCCACGGCCACGAAGATCACTATGCACTGGCTGCGCATGGTGGCGGGGCCGCCCTTCGGATCGCCCGAGGACACCACGGTGCGGATATGCATCGAGGACCGCCCGGTGTACACGATCGTGGCCTCGACCTCCACCATGTCGCCGCTGTTGACCGGGTCCGCGAAGTGGATGTTCCCCACGTAGGCCGTCACGCAGTAGGACTTTGCCCAGCCGACGGCGGCGGCATAGGCCGCCTTGTCCACCCACTCGAGCACGGTGCCGGCGTCGACCGAGCCGCTGTGGCCGACATCGGTGGGGGCCGCCAGGAAGCGCAGGGTCACGGAATTGGGCGCATTCTCGCTCATAATGTGAGTTTACTGATTGGCCCGGCAGGCGCCGCCGGCCGGCGACATAATGGCTGTCCGGCACGCCATAACCAGGCCATGACCCTGGAGACACACGACGGCGGGCGGCCACCAAA
>NZ_KI914945.1:85342-100656 GCF_000520575.1 Arthrobacter sp. I3 | reverse complement strand
AATGGTGACCGCCCGCCGTCGCGCGCTCCAGGCCGTGAGCTAGGCCGTGGATGCCTTAGGCCAGGACGCGGAGCTTCGAGTCGGCGCGGCCGAAGAGGGCGCGGTCGGCGGAGAACTTGCCCGCGCCGACGAGGGCCACGGCTGCGGCGGCGGCCGCCAGGATCAGGACGAGTTCATAGCCGCCGGTTGCGACGAAGACGCCGGCGGAGGCGTGGACCATGAACAGGGCGCCGAGCATGTCCAGTGCGAGGAGGACCGCAAACACGCGGGTGAGCACGCCCAGGATCAGCGCGACACCGCCGACGAGCTCGAGGGTCGCGACGACGGGAGCCACCGCCTGGGCTGCCGGAACACCCATCTGGGTGAAGGCGGCCTGGGTGCCCGCGATCGTGAATTCGTTGAACTTCTGCCAGCCGTGGGCGGCGAAAAGGAAGCCGGCGATGACGCGCAGGATGGTTCGGGCGGAGGTGGTCAGGGCGGGCTGGTTCATGGGAAATACCGTTTCGTAAGTAGGGGGCGTCGCGGCTCTCAGCCGCCGCGGCTTCGGTTGCGTTCAAGTCCCAGTCTCCCGGACATTTAGTTGAAATGTCAACTAAATGACGCGCGGGTCGATTCAGTGGCCCGGCTAGGGTTAACGCGTGCAACCTTCCCCGCCGCTGTCCACCGCCCCGCCGCCGACTACCGGGCAGCGCCGGGAAATCCTGCGCCTGGCAGTGCCGGCCTTCGGCGCCCTGATCGCCGAGCCGCTGTTCCTGCTCGCGGATTCGGCCATTGTGGGCCATCTCGGCGTAGCCGAACTGGCCGGCGTCGGGCTGGCATCGGCGGTCCTGCACACGGCAGTCGGACTGATGGTGTTCCTCGCGTACTCCACCACCCCGGCAGTGGCGCGGGCCATCGGCAACGGCCAACTGGCCAAAGCCCTCGCCGCCGGGCGCGACGGCATCTGGTTGGCGCTGCTGCTCGGGCTCGTCCTCGCGGTCGCCGGGTTCCTGGCCGGGGGGCCGCTCCTGGACCTGATGGGCGCCGACGGCGAGGTGCATGCCTTTGCCGTGGACTACCTGCGCGGGTCCATGCCCGGCCTCGTGGCGATGCTGCTCATCTTCGCGGGCACCGGGGTGCTGCGCGGGCTCCAGGACACCCGGACCCCGCTGATCGTCGCCGCCGCGGGTTTCACGCTGAACATCGCGCTGAACCTGGTCCTCGTCTACGGGTTGGGCTGGTCCGTGACCGGCTCGGCCGTGGGCACGAGCATCGCGCAGTGGGCCATGGCGGCCGTCTATGTGCTGATCGTCCGGCGCAATGCCCGCAACAACGGGGTGTCCCTGCGGCCGGACTGGCGTGGCATCCGGGCCCTGACCGGGGTGGGTTCCTGGCTGATGCTGCGCACGCTCAGCCTGCGGATCGCGATTCTCGCCACGGTGGTGGTGGTCACCGCCCAGGGGCCGGTCAATCTCGCCGCGCATCAGCTGGCCATGACCATCTTCACGTTCTTCGCTTTCGCCCTCGACGCCCTCGCGATCGCGGCCCAGGCCTTGATCGGCAAGGAACTCGGCGCTGCCCGGCCGGTGGCGGCACGCGCGCTGACGCGCACCATGACCCGGTGGGGGGTCGGCTTCGGTGTCCTGACCGGAATCCTTCTGGCAGCCGCGGCACCGTGGGCGGGCGCCCTTTTCACGCCCGACGCCGAAGTCCGGGCGGCACTGACCCTCGCCCTGTGGGTGCTCGCCGCCGGGCAGCCGCTGGCCGGGTACGTCTTCGTCCTTGACGGCGTCCTCATCGGCGCGGGCGACGCCCGCTACCTGGCGATCGCCGGCGTCGTCAACCTCGCTGCCTACCTGCCGCTGCTGATGGCCGTGCTGTATTCCGGCGCCGGTGCCGGCGCGGGATTGCTCTGGCTGTGGGCCGCGTTCTCACTCGGGTACATGGCGGCGCGGGCGCTGACGCTGGGCCTCCGGGCCCGGACGGACCGGTGGATGGTGCTCGGCGCGCGGTGAGTGCGGGCAGGCACCGCCGGCAGGCGTGCGAAGCGGCGGCTTCGCACTAAACTGGACGGGTGACTCTTCCCGCAGCGCCTGACGCGACCCCTGCCATCCGCGCCGCGGCCGACCTCTTCAAGCCCGTGCTTGTCAGGGCGGCCGTCGCGCTCGTGTTTGGCGCGGTCACCGTGTTCTGGGCGGCGCCGCCAGAATCGGGCATGGGCTGGGCCGGCGGCCTCTACCTGCTGGCCACCGGTGTGGTGATGATCTGGACCGTGCCCAAGACCGGATTCCCCCCGCGGGAAGGCGCTGGCAGGGTCCTCTCCGCCGGCGGGGCAGCCTTGGCCGGAGCCGGCGCGGCCGTGGCCCTGATCCCCGCCCCGCTCGTCTTCGGAACCATCGCGGCCCTGGGCCTGGGCGTGGCCGGCGCCGCGGAGCTGTTCGCGGGCATTCGTGGCCGCGGCCGGTCCGTGCTGGCCCGTGACTGGATCGCCTCCGGCGTGATCGGACTGGGCACTGCGATCGCGCTGCCGTTCTTCATCGGCCTCGGCCCGCACGCCCTCCTCGGCGTTGCCGGCGGCGGGGCCATCATCAGCGGCGTCCTGTGGATGCTGTCCGGACTGACCCTGCGCCATGATGCTCCGGGCGATTCCGCGGAGGCCGTAAACTAGTACCGACAGGTTCTACCCGGCGTAGAACAATTGCGGTAACAAGACAGCCACGCTATTTGCGCGGGCTGCAGGAGGAAAACACGTTGGCACAGCAGAAACCCGGAGCGCCCCGCAGCCTGCGGACCTCGGTCAAGGGACCGCTCATGTTCTCCGCGTTCTGGGCCGTGGTGGTTTTCTTCGGCGTCCTGATCTTCGCCTCGGGCGGCAGCGCCCGCTCGCCCCGGTTCGATCTGGCGCTCATCGGCGCCGGCATCGCCTTTATTGTGATCCTGGTGGTGGCCGCCATGCTGGCCATGAGCCACAAGGAGAATCCCGCTGACCTGGGGAAGGGCTCCGGCGTCAACCTCAGTTCCAAGCGCACGCCCTCCGGCCATGGCGGCCCGTCAGCGCAGCCCCGGCCCGAGGCCGGCCCCGGCGATTCCCGGGACGGCGGGCCGCAGGCCTAGCAACGAGGCCTAGCAGCGTGGCCTCACGCTGAGGCCCGACAGGCCGGCCTGACAGCGGGGCCCGGCACCGCGGGCCCCTCCGCCGGCACCTTCGGCGTCAGGACGCGGCTTTGCGGGCCCGGTACGCGGCCACGTGCGCGCGGTTGGCGCAGTTTCCCGTGTCGCAGTAGCGCTTCGAGCGGTTGCGGCTCAGGTCCAGCACGACGGCGTCGCAGTCGTCCGCGGCGCACACCAGCAGGCGGTCCATTTCCTTGCTGCGGATCACGTCCACGATCGCCATGGCCGCCTCCGTGCTCATCCGGTCCGCCAGCGGCGCCTCCGGGGTGGTGGCGTGCAGGTGCCAGTCCCAGGGTTCGTGCTTGACCAGCTGGGGCAGCGCCCGGGCCTCCCGGAGCAGCCGGTTCACGGTCTCCGCGGCTGCCGACTCCTCGGCCTGCCAGAGCTCGGCGAGCTCGCCGCGGAGCCGCCGCACGCTGGCCAGCTCCGCCCCGTCCCGGGTACGGGAACCGGTGAAGCCCTCGGCCTCCAGGAAGGTATCCAGATCCCTGACCGTGGCCAAATGCTCCTCGCCGTTGGCCGCGGTGTTGATGAGGTTGACCACAGAACGCAGGGCAACTTCCGTGTCAGGGGCAAAAACCATCTTGACTCCTTACCTTGCCGGGGCGTAATGTCATGAGCATAACCCTACTTTACTCCTGACAGGAGAATGCCCGTGTCTGCCCCCCAGCGCCCCGTCGCCACGCCGGTCCGAGACCTAGCCGCCCAGCGGTCTGCCTCCGAACCGGGCGGCACCCCGCAGGGAAGCAAACTCGACGGCAAACGGGGAGGCAAGCAGGCCGCCAGGCAGCGCACCACGCGGGCCGCCGCACCATCCGGGTTCATGGCATCGGGCCTGGGCGTCGCCCTGTTTTCGTCCGCGGTGTTCGGGCTCTCCGGATCATTCGCCAAGGCGCTCCTGGAAACGGGCTGGACTCCCGGGGCGGCCGTCACGGCCCGGCTTACCGGTGCGGCCCTGATTCTGGCCGTCTTCGCCATTCCTTCATTGCGCGGGCGTTGGCACCAGCTCCGGGACAACTGGCTGACAGTGCTGCTGTTCGGATTCATCGGCGTCGCCGCCTGCCAGCTGTTCTATTTCAACGCCGTATCCCGGCTCTCGGTCGGCGTCGCCCTGCTGCTGGAGTACCTGGCGCCGGTGCTGATCGTCCTCTGGCTATGGGCCGCCAGCCGGAAACGGCCGCGGCCACTGACCATTGCCGGCACTCTCCTGTCCCTCGGCGGGCTGATCCTGGTCCTGGACCTCACCGGAGCCGTCAAGGTCGACCTCATCGGGGTGCTGTGGGGGATCGCGGCCGCGGTGTGCCTGGCCATCTATTTCTTCATCACGGCCAAGGAAAACGACACCCTGCCGCCCATCCTGCTGGCCTCCGGCGGGCTCATGGTGGGCGCCGTCGTCATGTGGCTTGCCGCGGCAACCGGGCTGCTGCCGATGGCCTTCAGCACGGCCGACACCCGCCTGGGACCCTGGGTCACCCCGTGGTGGGTGGCGCTGGGCGGCCTCGTGGTCCTGGCCACGGTGGTGGCGTACGTGTCCGGAATTGTCGCCGCGCGGGCACTCGGTTCGAAAGTCGCGTCCTTTGTCTCGCTCACCGAGGTGCTGTTCGCCGTCATCTGGGCGTGGCTGCTGCTCGGCGAACTGCCCGGACCCATCCAGCTCCTCGGCGGGCTGCTGATCGTCGGCGGGGTGGTGCTGGTCCGGCTGGACGAGCTCCGGGCCCCGTCCGGCACCGGCGCGGCAGCGCTGGACCACGCGAACGACTGCGAGCCCGTGCCGTAGGCGGTTGTCCGTCCGTGCCCGGGCCCCTCGTTCCCTGGCCCGAAGGCATTTAGCATGGAGATATGTGCCGAAATATCCGGACCCTCCACAATTTTGAACCCCACGCCACCACCGCGGAGGTGGAGGCCGCCGCGTTGCAATACGTGCGCAAGATCAGCGGCAGCACCAAGCCGTCCAAGGCCAACGAGGAGGCCTTCAACCGGGCCGTGCATGAGATTGCCCATGCGACGCAGCACCTCCTCGACTCCCTGGTGACCCACGCCCCGGCCAAGGACCGCGGGGAGGAAGCGGCCAAAGCCAAAGCCAGGGCCGCCATCCGCTACGGCGCGGCCTGAGGGGGGCGCCCGGCCTAAGGCCTGACTATTTCCCGAAGCTGCGCAGCCGCAGCGAGTTGGCCACCACCAGCACGGAGCTGGCGGCCATGGCGGCGCCGGCGATCATCGGGTTGAGCAGGCCCAGGGCTGCCACCGGGATGCCCACGGCGTTGTAGAAGAAGGCCCAGAAGAGGTTCGTCTTGATGGTGCCGAGCGTCCGGCGGGAAAGCTCGATCGCCTGCGCCACCTGTCCGAGGTCGTTGCCCATCACCGTCAGATCGGCAGCCTCGATGGCGACGTCGGTGCCGGAGCCCATCGCGATGCCCAGGTCCGCCTGCGCCAGCGCCGCGGCGTCGTTGACGCCGTCCCCGGCCATCGCCACAGTGGCGCCCGCCGCTTGCAGTTTCCGGACGGCCTCGACCTTGCCCTCCGGGAGCACGCCCGCGTAGACGTCGTCCGGGCTGATCCCGACGGCGGCCGCCACCTGCGCGGCCACGGCGGCGTTGTCGCCGGTCAGCAGGATCGGCCGGAGCCCGAGTTCCCGGAGCCGGGTGACCGCGGCTGCGGAGCCCGGCTTGAGGGTGTCCCGGAGCCGGATGATTCCGGCGATTTCACCGTCCACGGCAACCCAGATGGCCGTGGCGCCCGAGTCTTCGGCAGTACCCAGCGCCTCGCGCTGAGCCGGGGCCGGGTCGATGCCGGACTCCAGCAGCCAGCCGGTGCGCCCCGCGGTTACCAGCCGGCCGTCGACCGTGCCATCGACGCCGCCGCCGGGTGCGGAGCGGAAGCCGGAGACGGCGTGGAGGCCGGCGCCGTCGTTGTTCAAGCGTTCCGCGGCCAATGCCGCAGCGGCGATGGCCCGGGCGATCGGGTGCTCGGAGGCGTTTTCCACTGCCCCCGCCAGGCGCAGGACCTCGGCTTCGCTGTGCGGCCCGAAACTTTGGACGCCGTCCACGGCAAGGCGGCCGGTGGTGACGGTCCCGGTCTTGTCCAGCAGGATCGTGTCCACCGTCCGGGTGTCCTCGAGGACTTGCGGACCCTTGATCAGGATCCCCAGCTGGGCGCCCCGCCCGGTCCCGGTCAGCAGTCCGACGGGGGTGGCCAGCCCGAGGGCGCAGGGGCAGGCAATGACCAGCACGGCGACGGCGGCGGTGAAGGCGGCCCGGACCTCGTCGGAGCTGACGGCCGGTGCGGCCGCAATCAGCCAGGCCCCGAAGGTGAAGGTGGCGATGACCAGGACGACCGGTACGAAGACGGCGCTGATGCGGTCGGCGAGCCGGGCGATGGGTGCTTTTCCGGTCTGCGCCGCGGAGACGAGCCTGCCCATCTGGGCCAGGGTGGTCTCGGACCCGACGCGGGTGGCGCGGACCAGGAGCCGGCCTGAGGTATTGATGGTGGCCCCGGTGACCTGGCTGTCCGGGCCGACTTCCACGGGCACGGATTCGCCCGTCACGAGGGAGGCGTCCACCGCAGAGGTACCGTCGATGACGACGCCGTCGGCGGCGATTTTCTCGCCGGGGCGGACCATGATCACGTCTCCGAGGGCCAGTTGGTCGGCCGGGATCTTGTGCTCGGTGCCGCCGCGCAGGACAGTAGCGTCTTTTGCCCCCAGGTCCAGGAGGGCCTTGAGGGCGTCGCCCGCCTTCCGTTTGGCGTTGGCCTCGAGGTAGCGGCCGAGCAGCAGGAACGTGGTGACCACGGATGCGACCTCGAAGTACAGGCCGCCGGAGCCCATGCCCTCCGCTGCGGGATGTTCGGTCATGCCCGGGTCGGCAAGGAGTTGCCCAACCGAGAACGAGTAGGCGGCAATCACGCCGATGGATACGAGGGTGTCCATGGTCGAGGCCAGATGCCGCGCGTTGATGGCCGCGGCGCGGTGGAACGGCCACGCCGCCCAGGCAACCACCGGCAGGGCCAGGATCGCGGCCACCCAGCCCCAGTTCGGGAACTGGAATGCCGGGATCATCGAGATCGCGAAGACCGGGACGGTGAGTACGGCCGCCACAACCAGCCGCGGGCGAAGCGAGGGTGCGGCTGTGCCGGCCGGAAATTCGGTGCCGGCCGGGAGTCCTGCGTCCTCCGCCGGCGTGCCCGGGTACCTGGCGGACCGGACCGTGGCCTTGTAGCCCGCGGCCGCGACAATGGCGGTGATCTGGTCGTCGGTGATGTCCGCCGGGACGCTGACCCGGGCGGACTCGAGGGGCAGGTTGACGCTGGCCTCGACGCCGTCGAGCTTTCCGAGCCTGCGCTCGACCCGGTTGACGCAGGAGGCGCACGTCATGCCCTCGATATCGAGGTCAATGACACGGCTCCCGGCCTGGTCCAACAACTGTTCGCTGCTCACGGCGCCCTTCTTTTCCCGCTCGATCGGTTTTCTGCCGTTCCGGTGTCTGCGCCCGCCCGGCGCGGTTGTCACTCAGGCTTCGCTGGCGACCACGAGGTAGCCGGCTTCGGCGATTGCCTCGCCGATTTCGGAGGAGGACAGTGCTTCGTTGGAGGTGATCGTGACGGTGGAGATGCCGCCGGCGTTGAGGTCGACGTCGATCTTTTCGACGCCGGAGAGCGCCTCAAGTTCTTCGCTGACAGAGGACACGCAGTGGCCGCAGGTCATGCCGGAAACGTTGACGGTGGTGGAAACGGGGGCCATGGGATGCTCCTTGTCGCTGGGCCGGGTGTGTTTCCCGTGCCCGGTGGTGTGGTGGGTGGTACGGGTACTAGCGGAGCAGGCGTCCGATGGCATCGGTGGCCTCCTTGACTTTGACATCGATGGCCTCCGCCCGAAGCTCCGGATCCGGCTCGGCGGCGGCGCCGACAACGCAGTGGCCGATGTGCTCTTCGACGAGCCCGAGGCTCACGGCATGCAGGGCCTTGGTGACGGCGGCGACCTGGGTGAGGATATCGATGCAGTATTTGTCCTCGTCAACCATCCGGGCGATGCCGCGGACCTGCCCTTCGATCCGCTTGAGACGGCGAAGGTAGGCGTCCTTGTTGGACGTGTAGCCGTGTTCAGGGGGCGGGGCGTCAAGGGGAACAGTGTCCAGACGCGCCGTGCCGGGGACTTCTGACTCGCTCATGCCCTCAACATATACCCCCTGGGGGTATGTTTCAAGCCCGCGGCCCGGCCAGCGCAGCATGTGGAATGATTGCGCAAAACAAAGAGCTCCGGAGTGCGTTATTGGGGGATACGCACTCCGGAGCAGCTTTGGGGTAGGCCGTTCCTCCGGCCTACAGATCGAGCTTACTCGCCGGTAGTGGGGTAACACCAGCGCTCCGAATAAGTACTTTCGCTTTACTTTCTTCCGGCCGGAGCGACGGCCGGAACGATCAGGATCGGACGTTCCTGATGGTGGCTGAGCCATGCCGCCACGGAGCCGTTCAGCGCGGCGGAGATGCGGTGGCCGATGCCGCGTTCGGGGGTCCCCACCACGATCATGGATGCGTCGGTGTCCGCGGCCAGCCTGCCGATCGCCCGGGCGGGATCCCCGGCCAGGGTGCGCAGCGTCCAGTCGATTCCCAGGGGAACGCAGAGTGCCTCAACCACAGAACGCAGCTCCTGAGCGGTGGCCCGGATCCGGGCGTCGTCCGCGTCCGGGTGCAGGGACAGGCGGTGCGCGGACCGCGCCGGATCCCACTCCACGAGGTAGCTGGCCTCGTCCACATAGGCGCAGATCAAGGGCGCGGCGAGGGACTTCGCGAGGAATGCCGCCGTCTGCAGCACTTCCGGATGCTGTCCCGGAACCACACCCACCACGAGGGGCGCCGGGCCGTGGGCGGATTCGTCAGGCATACTTCATTCTGGCGCCGGGGTGCGGCCCTGAACAGGGGCTTACTTCCCGTCTGCCGGCCCGGGGCGGTGCGGGCGCCGTTTGCCGCAGCCTCCCTTGAACAGCCCGGGGGTGGGGCCTACGGTTGAAGAACACAGGAGGAGGTGGCCGCCGTGGAGATCTACATGTGGTGGTTGGATCTGGATTTGGCGAGCAAGGAATGGCTTCGGGAAAACCTGCGGACCATCGAACTGCCCGAGGCCGTGCAGCGGGGAATCGCGGATGCCGGCGGGCCCGGTCCGGCTGAACCGTCCGCCGCCGGCGCGGCCGTATTGACTGCCGCGGACTGGGACTTTATCGAGACGCAGTCGGAGTTCGTCGACTGAAAGATGCCACCGGCGCGGCAGCGCAGGCCGGCGGGCGCCGGGAGAAAACCGTTGCGGCCTTCCGGCGGGGATGGTTGCATGGACCCCATGGCTACTGCAGAGAGTTACGTCCTGGCGATCGGGACCAAGAAAGGCCTTTGGCTGGCGACCAGCCAGGACCGGAAGGACTGGTCGCTGTCCGGCCCGCATTTTCTGATGAGTGAGGTGCCCAGCATCGCCATCGATACCCGCGATGACAGGACCCGGATCCTGGTGGGGGTCCGCTCCGAGCACTGGGGTCCCACGGTTTTCCACTCAGATGATCTCGGCGGGTCCTGGACCGAACCCGAAAACGGCGCCATCACGTTCCCTGACGGCACCGATGCCGCCCTGGAACGGATCTGGCAGATCTATCCCGACGCCGGCTCCCGCCCGGGCGTCGTGTGGGCGGGCTGCGAACCGATCTCGGTCTGGAAATCCACCGACGGCGGCGAGCACTTCGAGCTCAACCGCGGCCTCTGGGACCATCCGCACCGCAGCGAATGGGGCGCAGGCTATGGCGGCGCTGCGGCGCACTCAATCGTCGTCGACCCCACGGGCGAGAAAGTCCACGTCGCCATGAGCACCGGAGGGGTCTACCGCTCGCTCGACGGCGGCGTTTCCTGGGAGCCGCGCAACAAGGGAATTTCCGCGTACTTCATGCCGGATCCCAACCCGGAATTCGGCCAGTGTGTCCACAAGATCGCGGCCGACGCCGCCGTCGACGGCCGCCTGTACGCGCAAAACCATCACGGCGTGTACCGCAGCGACGACGACGCCGAATCGTGGGAGTCGATCGCCGAAGGGCTGCCGGCGGACTTCGGTTTTGTGATGCTGACGCATCCGCGCCGGGCCGGTACCGCCTGGGTGGTCCCGCTGAAGGCTGACGGCGAACGTATCCCTCCGGACGGGAAGCTGGCCGTGCACCGGACCGATGACGCCGGCGCCAGCTGGAAACGGCTCGATGCCGGGCTGCCGGAAGCCGAGTACAACGCCGTGCTCCGTGATGCTGCCAGCGTCGACGGCGCGGAGCCTGCGGGCGTCTACTTCGGGACGCGCGGCGGCAGTGTCTACGCCAGCGCTGACGAGGGAGAACACTTTACCGAGGTCGCCTCGCACCTGCCGGACGTGCTGTGCGTGCGGGCAGCCGTGGTCTCCACTGCCCTGCTCCCGGCGCAGGCGTGAAGGGGTAAAAAGCGCATGAACAGCGGCGAGAACAGCGGCGGCGCCATGGCGGCAGACTCGGCGATCAGCGTGGTCCTGCCCAGCGTCCTCCAACCGCTCGCCGGCGGGCAGTCCATCCTGACTGCGCCCGCCGAGGCAGCGGTGACGGTGGAGTGGGTGCTGGATACGGTGACCGGGGGCTATCCGGCGCTGTCGCGGCGGTTGCGGGACGAGACCGGAAGTGTTCGCCGTTACGTGAATATATACGTCAACGGGAATGAAATCCGGCGGCTGCAGGGTCTGGTGACTGCCGTGGCGCCGGGCCAGGAAGTCCTCATCATCCAGTCGGTGGCCGGAGGCTGACGCCTCAGGCGACCCGCCAGACGCTGCATTCGTCGGCGTTGATGGCCTTGCGCATGCCGGTGTGGCGGTCCATGATCCAGACGACGCCGATTCCGGGGGCGGTTTCCTGAACGCTGCCGCGGCGGATCACGACGTCATCGTAGTTCGGGCCCACCCGCAGGCGGGCCTCGATCTCATCGCCGCGGTGCAGCTGGTCGAGCGCGCGGACGCGGGTTACATGGGCTTTCGCTTCCTTCAACATGGCGGGGCCTCCTGGACTGGAGTCGGTGCCTGCTCTTGCCGGCACTTCCAGTCTCCTGCGCCAATGTTGCGTCCGCGTTTCGGCACGGTAAGGGGCCGGTTAGATTTCGGGGGCGCAACGGATACCGGCCACCATCAGGGCTGCGGGCGCCCTCAGGGAAGCTGGCGTTCGCCCGGGCGCTCGACCCGGAACCACCGGTACCCGTAGCGGTCCAGCGGAACTTCGAAGGCGCCGTCGTCGGAGAGCGGGATGTCCTCGCCGCCGAGCAGATCCCGGAGCACGGCCCCGGCGTAGGACCGCCCCGCCGCGCCCTTCCCGTCCGGACCCCCCGGGCCGCCTTCCTCGCCCTCCGGCGGGACCACCGAGGCCGTCACAGACGCCGGTTCGGCGCCAAAATTGTGGGCGACCACCACCGTGGAGCCGTCCCACGTGCAGCGGTGCAGCAACACCGCCGGTGAGGCCTGCTTGATGAGGGCAAACCTGCCCCAGCCGAGCTCGGGACATTCCCGGTACCGCTGGATCAGCGTCGCGATGAAGTTCCACAGCGAATCGGGATCCCGTTTCGCGGCCGCGGCGTTGATGCGCGCCGGCCCGAACGGTCCGTCCACGGGCTGGGCGACGAGGTCCCCCGGCGGGGCGGTCGAGAAGCCGCCATTTTCGGTGTGGTCCCACTGCATGGGGGAGCGGACGGCCGAGCGGCCCTTCGCGCGCAGGTCTTCGCCCATCCCGATTTCTTCGCCGTAGAAGAGCACCGGGGTGCCCGGCAGCGAGAACATCAGGGAGTACACCATGCGGATCCTGGCCGGGTCGCCGCCGAGCATGGTGGGCAGCCGCCGCCGCAGTCCGCGGCCGTACATCTGCATATCGGGATCCGGGCCGAAGGCCGAGAAGACCTCCTCGCGTTCGGCATCGCTGAGCTTGTCCAGGGTGAGTTCATCGTGGTTCCGGACGAACATGGCCCATTGGTTGTCGGGATTGATCTTCGGGCGGCTGCCGAGCGTCCGGGCCAGCGGCCGGGCGTCCTGCCGGGCCAGTGAAAGGTACATGTTCTGCATTGAGAGGAAATCAAACTGCATGTTCAGCTCGTTGCCGGCCGGGCCGCCGAAGTACTTCAGCTGCTCTTTGTATGGAAGGTTGACCTCGCCCAGCAACACCGCACTGCCATGGCGGCGGTTGAGGAAGCTGCGCAGGGCGCTCAGGTACTGGTGCGGGTCGATTTTCGCGGCTTTATCCTTGGGCTCGCCGATCAGCTCCAGAAAGAAGGGCACCGCGTCCAGCCGGAACCCGTCCAGGCCCAGCTGAAGCCAGAATCCCATCGACTTCGCAATCTCGTCCCGCACCTTGGCATTCATCACGTTCAGGTCCGGCTGGTGTTTGGCGAACATGCGCAGATACCACTCACCGGTGGCCTTGTCCTGGGTCCAGATGGACGTTTCCTCGCCGGGAAACACCACCTGGTCCGAGGTGTCTGGCGGCGTGTCCTTCCGCCAGACGTAGTAGTCGCGGTAGGGGTTGTCCACGGACTTGCGCGCCTGGACGAACCACGGGTGCCGGTCGGAGGTGTGGTTGATGACAAAGTCCGCGATCACCCGGATGCCGCGGTCGTTGGCGGTGCGGATGAATTCCACCAGGTCCCCCAGGCTTCCGAGCCGGGGATCCACGCCGTACATGTCGGTGACGTCATAGCCGTCGTCGCGGTCCGGGGAAGGGTAGAAGGGCATGAGCCAGATGCACGTGATGCCGAGCGCCGCAAGATAGTCCACCCGTTGGATCAGTCCGCCGAAATCTCCGGTGCCGTCGCCGTCGCCGTCGAAGAACGTCTCCGGATCCAGGCAGTAAATCACCGCGTTCTTCCACCAGAGGTCCGAGGTCTCGGCGATTCTCACAGCGCACCGTCCGTTCCGAACGAAGCCAGTCCCGCCGCCGGGCGGAGCTGGGGGAGGACGTGTTCGGCGAAGGCATCGATAAAGGGCGCCTGGTCCTGACCGACAAAGTGCAGGTACAGCTCATCGAATCCGAGGTCCAGATAGGAGGCCAGCCATTGGGCGTGCCGCCCGGCATCGGCGGAGACGTTGACGGCCGCCCGCACCTGGTCCTCTTGGACGCCGGCGCTGACGCCGTCGAAATGGGCCGCCGTGGGCAGGTCCCAGGGAATCGGCGGCGCAAAGACGTTGGTGCGCCACTGGTCCTCGGCGATCGCGACGGCCTCTGCCTCTGTCGGCGCCCAGGACAGGTGGACCTGGAGGGCAGCCGGCCCGCGGCCACCGGCGTCCCGGTAGGCCGCCAGCATGTCCTTCAGCTTTCCCGGCGGCTGGTTGACCGTGACGAGTCCGTCGGCCCAGGCAGCTGCCCGGCGCGCTGTTTCCACGCTCACCGCCGGGGCAATGAGCGGCGGCTTGGTCTCCGGAACGTCCCAGATCCGGGTTTGCTCCACCGTGACGAGGCCGTGGTGCGTGACCACGTCGCCGGCGTGAAGCCTGCGGATGATGTCTACGCATTCCTCCAGCCGGCGCTGACGCGTTTCCTTCGGCGGCCAGGCCTGGCCGGTGATGTGCTCGTTCATGTACTCGCCGCTGCCCGGGGCCATCCAGAAGCGGCCGGGAAACATGTCCGCCAGGGTGGCTGAGGCGTGCGCGATGATCGCCGGGTGGTACCGCTGCCCGGGCGCCGTCACCACCCCGAAGCGCAGACCGGTGGTAGCCAGCGCGGCCCCGAGCCAGGACCAGGCGAACCCGGAGTGGCCCTGGCGGGCGGACCACGGTTCAATATGGTCCGAGCACATGGCGGCATCGAAGCCTGCCTGCTCGGCCAGTTGAACGTCCTGCAGGAGGCGGCGGGGACTGATCTGCTCATGCGAGGCGTGGAACCCAATGGTAGCCATCACCCATGTTTACCGCCGGGGCCGGGCCGTGTCGAGGAGCCCCCAGCTGAGGAGCCCCTCGCGAGGACCCACAGCGTGGGGGTGGCGGTCCCGGGTCCGCGGCGCAAGAATGGGCGCTATGCACCTGCCGTTGATGCCTCCCATTGCGCCCATGCTGGCCAAAGCACTCCCCGCCCTGCCGTCGCCGGACGCCGGAACGGGCTGGCTCTTTGAACCGAAATGGGACGGTTTCCGCTCCATCATCTTCCGTGACGGCGACGAGGTGGAGATCGGCAGCCGGAACGGCAAGCCGATGACGCGCTATTTCCCTGAGCTTGTCGAGGCGCTGAAGTCGGAGCTGCCGGAACGCTGCGTGGTGGACGGCGAGATCATCCTGGTGGCGGCCTCCGGGGACCGGCTGGACTTCGAAGCTCTCCAGCAGCGCATCCATCCGGCCGCCAGCCGGGTGAAGCTGCTCGCGGAACAGACCCCGGCGCGCTTCGTGGCGTTCGACCTGCTGGCCCTCGGCGACGAGGATCTCACGGGCAAACCCTTCTCCGAGCGCCGCCGGCAGCTGGAGCGCGCACTGGCAGCCAGCGCGGCGCCGGTCCACCTCACCGCCGCGACCTCCGACCGGGACACGGCGCAGCGCTGGTTCCGGCAGTTCGAGGGCGCCGGACTGGACGGGATTGTGGCCAAGACGCTGGAGGGCAGCTACCAGCCGGACAAGCGCGCGATGGTCAAGGTCAAGCACGAACGGACGGCGGACTGCGTGCTGGCCGGATACCGCGTGCACACCTCCGGCCCGGACCGGATCGGCTCGCTGCTCCTCGGCCTCTACGACGACGCCGGGGTGCTGGCAAACGTCGGCGTGGTGGGAGCCTTCCCGATGGCCCGGCGCGCGGAGCTGTTTGCCGAGCTGCAGGAACTGGTCACCGGTTTTGACGACCACCCCTGGGCCTGGGCCCGGCAGGAGGAGGGGGCGCGCACTCCCCGGAAGGCCGAGGGAAGCCGGTGGAGCGGCGGCAAAGACCTGTCCTTCACCCCGCTGCGGCCCGAGCGCGTGGTGGAAGTGAAGTATGACCATATGGAGGGCGAACGGTTCCGGCACACAGCCCAGTTCCTGCGCTGGCGTCCGGACCGTGATCCGCGTTCCTGCACCTATGACCAGCTGGAGGAACCGGTTAAGTTCGATCTCGCCGCGGTACTGGGCGCCGCCCGCTAACCGGTTGGCCCGCTGACCCGCTCAACGCATTTAACGACGGCGGCCCGCCCCC
>NZ_KI914945.1:80571-85242 GCF_000520575.1 Arthrobacter sp. I3 | reverse complement strand
AGGGACGGGCCGCCGTCGTGCGGTGCGGAAAAGCTGTTCGGAAATGCGGTTGGGATCCGCTGCCGGTGCGGGGGGCTACCGCTGGCCGAGCTGCTTGGTGGGGACCCGGAATGTTTCCTTGGCCGTCAGCGCCGCGACGGTGGCGATGAGGCAGATGATTGCGGTGAAGATGGAGATCTGGACCCAGCCGCCGGGCTGGATGCCGCCCATGGCCGCCACGATCGCCGGGGCGAAGCCGGCCATCAGGAAGCCCAGCTGGGTGCCGATTGCGAGGCCGGAGAAGCGGACGTTGGTGCTGAACATCTCTGCGTAGAAGGAGGGCCAGACCGCGTTGGCCGCAGCGTAGCCGAAGGAGAAGAACGCGATTGCCGCAAGGAACATCAGCGCGACGTTGCCGGATTCGAGGCTCAGCAGGAAGACCGGGGTCAGGGCTGCGCTGGACAGTGCGCCGTAGATGAAGACCGGCTTGCGGCCGATCTTGTCGGCGAGCATGCCGAAGAGCGGCTGGGTGCCCAGTGCCATGAAGTTGGCCCCGACGACGAGCCAGAGGGTGGTGGTGCCGTCCACGCCGGCGACGTTCTTGGCGTAGCTGATGGCCAGGGTGCCGAAGACGGTGGACACGGCGGCGATGAAGGCGCAGGCGATGACGCGCAGGACGTCGCGCCAGTGGCTCTTGAGGAGGTCCGCGACGGGGAGCTTGGAGGTCTGCTTGGTCTTCTGGGCTTCCTCGAACGCCGGCGGTTCGTGCAGGGTGCGGCGGATGAAGAACGCGATCAGCACAACCACGGCGCTGAGCCAGAACGGGATGCGCCAGCCGATCGTGTACTTGATGTCGTCAGGCAGGGCGAGGACCGGGATGAAGACGAGGGCGGCGAGGATCTGGCCGCCCTGGGTGCCGGTCAGGGTCCAGGAGGTGAAGAAGGAGCGGCGGTCGTCCGGGGCGTGCTCGAGCGTCATGGACGAGGCGCCGGCCTGCTCGCCGGCAGCGGAAAAGCCCTGGCAGAGACGCGCCAGCACCAGCAGGACAGGGGCCCACCAGCCGACCGTCTTGAAGTCCGGCAGGCAGCCGATGGCAAAGGTGGAAGCGCCCATCAGCAACAGCGTGAACATGAGGACCTTCCGGCGCCCTATCCTGTCACCGAAGTGGCCGAGGATAACGGCGCCGACCGGGCGGGCAATGTAGGCAAAACCGAAGGTGGCGAACGACATGATCGCCGCGTTGGTGTCCGCATCGGGAAAGAAGACATGCGGGAAGATCAGCGCGGCTGCGGAACCGAAGATGAAGAAGTCGTAATACTCGACGGCGCTGCCCAGGAAGCTGGCAAGGGCCGCCTTCTTCGGCGTCCCTCCTGTGGTTATACCCGGCGTCGTGGACGGGACAGTGTGGCTCATGGTGTTCCTTTGGTGTGACGACGTTGTCGCGGATGGATCAGGAAGGTCTCGGCTGCCGCTTGCTTAAGTGTGGTGCAGCCGGAGGTCCGTGGAAAGACCCGGACTAGTAGCCACATGGTGGAAGCTACTTGTGCGATGTAGCAATCATGACTGTGAGCGCAGTCACTTGTCAACAAAAATAATCACCATCTAGAAATAGCTCTCACTATGTGGGAACATCGATGCATGAGTGTGAATCAAACCACAGATGTTCCCGCCGCTTCCGGGTATCCGGCGGAAGCCCCTTCGAAGCCTGCCAAGGCCGCCAGGGAGGACGCGCGGACGGACATGGTGGGCAAGGCTCTGGGCCTGCTGGTCCTCCTGGGCGACGAGCCGCGGGGCGCCAGCGCCGCGGAGATCTCCCGCCGCGCGGATCTGCCGTTCAGCACCACGTACCGCCTGCTCGGCTCCCTGACGCGGGACGGCTTCGTTGACTACGAACCGGACGGCCGCCGCTACCACCTGGGGCTGAGGGTCTTCCAGCTTGGCCAGCGCGTCTCCAACCACCACGGCTTCGCGGGTACGGCGCTGCCCATCCTGCGGCGCGTGACCGAGGAAACGGGTGAGGCGACCATCCTCTCCGTGCGGGACGGCATCCACCACCTGACGGTGAACAAGGTGGACGGCCCGCAGACCTTCCGGGTCACGAGCGACCCCGGGCATCTCGGGGCACTTCATACCACCTCGGTAGGCAAGGCACTGGTGGCTTTCGCCGACGACGCCACCCGCGCCCAGCTCGTCGAGGAACTGCCCCTGGAGCCCCTGACGGCGCTCTCCATTACGGACCGCGAGGCTTTCCGGGCCGAAATCGAGCAGGTCCGGCGCCAGGGCTTCGCCACCATGGACGAGGAAAACGAACTCGGCATGCGCGCCGTCGCCGTCCCGGTTTTCAACGCCCAGGGGCACGCCTTCGCCTCGCTGGCCACGGCGGTACCGGTCTTCCGCCTGAGCATGGAGGCCCTCGTGGCCCTCGTGCCGCTGCTGCAGGCGGCGGCCGCCGAGCTGTCGGCCCGGCTGCCCCAGCGGTGACGGCCGACCAGCCTGCGTCATGAAAGCCTGCGTCATGAAAGCCGGCTTCATGAAAGCGGGCGCCGAAATACGCCGGTGTCGTAATAATATGTTCGTCATTCGAACAACAGTGCAACATGTGAACAAAGTCTGTAATGTAATCCCTATCACCCGGCCCGCCGCGGACGCCGCAAGCGTCGCAGCCCGCCGAGTGCCGTTGTCAAAGGAGCAAACTGGATGAGCAATCGAGCAGAGTCCTTCCTCGTGGGCCTCGTGGGAGACGGCGTCATGCCCTCCCTCACGCCCTACATGCATGAACGCGAGGGCGACGTGCAGGGCCTCCGGTACCTCTACCGCCCCATCGACCTCACCGAACTCGGCCTGCCCGGCCGGGCCGTGGGGGAGTTGCTCTCCGGCGCCCGGAGCCTCGGGTTCAACGGATTGAACATCACGCACCCCTGCAAGCAGCTCGTGCTCGAGTACCTGGATGAGGTCTCCGCCGACGCCCGGCGCCTGGGCGCCGTCAATACCGTGGTGATCCGCGACGGCCGCTTCATCGGCCACAACACCGACTTCTCCGGCTTCGCCGCGGCGCTGGCCTCCGGGCTCCCCGGCGCCGCCCTGGATCGCGTGGTGCAGCTGGGAGCCGGCGGCGCCGGCTCCGCCGTCGCCTACGCCCTGCTCACCGCGGGGGTCCGCGAGCTGGACCTCGTGGACACCGACGCGGCCCGGTCCGCCGCCCGGGCGGCCGAGCTCGCCGGGTTCTTCCCGGACCGGACCGTCACCGCCCGGACGACGGCGGAGCTCCCGCGGCTCATGCCGCAGGCCGACGGCCTGGTGCACTGCACCCCGGTGGGCATGGCCGCCCATCCGGGGGTTCCGCTGGACATGTCCCTCGTGGAGTCCCGGCACTGGGTGGCCGACATCGTGTACCGGCCGATCGAAACCGAGCTCGTCCGCGAGGCGCGCGCCAAGGGCTGCGAGGTGCTCGACGGCGGCCGGATGGCCGTGGGCCAGGCGGCGGACGCCTTCCGGATCTTCACCGGGCGCCAGGCCGACGCCGACCGAATGCGCTCCCACTTCCTGGAACTTGTGGCCGCGGAAGAGGTGCCCGCCTGATGCGCACCGGGATCGCCACCGTCTGCCTCGCCGGCACCTTGCGGGAAAAAATGCAGGCCTGCGCGGTGGCCGGCTTCGACGGGATCGAGATCTTCGAACAGGACCTCGTGACGTCCCCGCTGAGCCCGGAGGACGTCCGGAAACTGGCCGCCGACCTCGGCCTGAACCTGGATCTCTACCAGCCGTTCCGGGACTTCGACAGCGTTCCCGAGGACCTGCTCGCCGCCAACCTGCGCCGCGCGGACGCCAAGTTCCGGCTCATGTCCCGCCTGGGCATGGACACCATGCTGCTCTGCTCCAACGTCGGCACCGCCACGATCGACGATGACGAGCTCCGCGCCGCACAGCTTTCCCGGCTCGCGGACCTCGCGGGTGACCACGGCGTCAAGGTCGCCTATGAGGCCCTGGCCTGGGGCAAGTACGTGAACGACTACGAGCACGCCCACCGGCTGGTTGGGATGGTGGACCACCCCAACCTGGGCACCTGCCTGGACTCCTTCCACATCCTCTCCCGGGACTGGGATACCGCGCCGATCGAGGCCTTCGACCCGGAGAAAATCTTCTTCGTCCAGGTCGCCGATGCCCCCAAGCTGTCCATGGACGTGCTGTCCTGGAGCCGGCACTACCGGGTGTTTCCAGGGGAGGGCCAGTTCGAACTCGCCAAGTTCATGGGCCACGTGGTCCGCGCGGGCTACACGGGACCGGTGTCGCTGGAAGTATTCAACGACGTCTTCCGCCAGGCCGACGTCGAACGCACCGCCGTCGACGCCATGCGGTCGCTGATCTGGCTCGAAGAGCAGAGCGCCGCCTGGCTCGAGGCAAACCCGGCGAATGCAGCAGACGGCATGGTCAGCGGGGCGGCCGGCCCGGTGTCCGGTGCCCGGCGCCGCTACCCCATGGAGCTGGCCACGCTTCCCCGCGTGGCCGAGCCCGCCGGCTTCAACTTCGCCGAGGTCCGGGCCGGTGACACCGCCGGACTGGAAACCCTGCTGGGCCAGCTGGGGTTTGCGTTCAACGGGCGGCATCGCACGAAGGATGTGCAATTGTGGACCATGGGCCACGCGCGCGTGATCATCAATGAAGAACCGGCAGCCATCGGCACGGCGACCGCTG
>NZ_KI914945.1:79119-80471 GCF_000520575.1 Arthrobacter sp. I3 | reverse complement strand
CCGGCTCCCGCCGCCCCTGCCATCTCCGCCCTGGGCTTCGACGTCGACTCTCCCGTCATCGCCGCCGCCCGCGCCCAGCAGCTCAAGGCCCCCGCCGTGCCGCGCAAGAGCCAGGCCAACGAGGAAGTCTTCCAGGGCTTCGCCGCGCCGGACTCCACCGAAATCTTCCTCTGCCAGGGCAGCCCGGACGGCACCGCCGCGTGGACCCGGGAATTCGGCGACGGCCTGGACGTCGCCGCTCCGGACCCGGCAGAGCACCCGGGCGCGGTGATCGACCACGTGAACCTCGCGCAGCCGTGGCAGCACTTCGACGAGGCCGTGCTCTTCTACACCAGCGCCCTCGCACTGGAACCGCAGCCGTTCGCCGAGGTGGCCAGCCCCACTGGGCTGGTCCGGTCCCAGGTGATGCTGACGCAGGACCGCGGCGTCCGCCTGGTGCTGAACCTGGCCCCGCTGATCCAGCAGGAAGGGACTGACGGCACCGGCCACCGCCCCGGCTACCAGGAGCACATCGCCTTCGCCGTGGAAGACCTCGTGGCCACGGCCCGGTCCGCACGGGACCGCGGACTGGACTTCCTGCAGATCCCCGCGAACTACTACGAGGACCTCGACGCCCGGTTCGCTCTGGACCCGGAATTCCTGGCCACGCTCCGTGAGCTCAACCTGCTCTATGACCGCGACGCCGACGGCGAGTTCCTGCACTTCTACACCGCCACCGTGGGCAGCGTGTTCTTCGAAATGGTGGAGCGCCGCGGTGCCTACGACGGCTATGGCGCCCCGAACGCCCCGGTGCGGCACGCCGTCCAGTACGACCACCTGCACCAGCTGACCCGTACTTCCTGACCCCATCCGAACAACAAACACATCAACGAAAGGAGGCTGCTGTGCCTGAAGAAATCAACCTCGACGTCTTCAACGCCGACCCGATCACCGAGGACGTGTCCGACGAAGCCACGGAGGCCGCACCAAAGACGCATGCGCCCGCCGTCCATGCCTTGGATACTGCCGCGGAGTCGCAGGCGGACCTCAGCGCCGAGATGAAGGCGATCGGCGAAGCGTACGCGCAGGCCCTCAAAGGCGGAGCCCCGGCCGAAACCCAGCCGCGGCTCGACTACGCGCCGTACCGCAGCAGCGTCCTGCGCCACCCCACCAAGGATCTGCACCACGCGGATCCGGAAACCATCGAACTGTACTCGCCGGCGTTCGGGCACATGGACGTGCACGCGCTGGAAGCGGACCTGACCATCGCGCACAACGGCGAGCCGCTCGGCGAACGCATCGTGGTCTCCGGCCGGGTGCTCGACGGCGACGGACGCCCCGTCACCGGCCAGCTCGTCGAAATCTGGCAGCGC